>NZ_BAAHYY010000021.1:0-37037 GCF_054657315.1 Marinitoga arctica
TCGTGTTTCAAAAGGCGAAAAAATAGCTTATTCTGGTAAAACTGGGGAAGCAGAAATACCACATATTCATTTTGAAGTTAGAGAAATTAAGAAATCTGGAAATGATGAAATAGAAATTGTTAGAGATGCTCTTGAATTTGTAGATTATATTGAAATGAGACCAAGGAAATTAGAAGCTTTAGAAATAAGATCAAATAATAGAACTTTTAAACTTTTAGAAGATCAAGTTACAGAAATACCATTTGCAACTTTACCAAAATTGGAGGTTAAAACTCACGAAAAATTAGGAAACAATACTAAAATTATACCTAGAAAAATTTCTTTACGTGTAAATGATGAGTTAGTATATGAAATAGAATTTGATGCAATAAGAGCTGATGAAATGTATTCTGCAAATGCTGTATTTGGATATGGATCCAATATATTTACTTATTGGATTAAATTATATTCGTCATCTTTTATTACTCCTATAAAAGTTAATAGATGGAATGAAATCGCATTTACTCTTAAAGACAGAAATCCAGCTGAATTAATATTAGAAGATATATGGGGAACTGTAAAAATATATAAATTAGTTTTGGTAAAAGAAATGTAACTTAAAATACAATAGATTTTATTTTAAAATTAATTTTTTATAAGTGTATTGATGTATATTTCTGGTATAATAATAATTCGGATATCGATTAAAATATATAAAATTGATATAAAGGAGGAAGCAAATTGAAAAAAAGACTTTTTACAAGCGAAAGTGTTACAGAAGGACACCCAGATAAAGTTGCAGACCAAATTTCTGATGCAATTTTAGACGCTTTATTAGAAAAAGATCCGTTTTCAAGAGTTGCAGTTGAAACTTTAGTTACAACTGGTGTTGCAATGATTGCTGGTGAAATATCAACAAAAGCTTATGTTGATATACCAAAAATAGTAAGACAAACAATATTGGATATTGGATATACAAGAGCAAAATACGGATTTGATGGTGAAACATCTGCTGTATTAGTTTCAATTGATGAACAATCACCTGATATAGCAATGGGTGTGGATAAGGCTTTAGAAGCAAAAACAGGAGAAATAAAAGAGGAAGATCCATATGAAAAAATTGGTGCTGGTGACCAAGGTATTATGTTTGGTTATGCTACAAATGAAACTCCTGAAATGATGCCATTACCAATAGTTTTGGCTCATAAATTAGCATATAGATTAACAGAAGTTAGAAAAAATGGAACTTTAGACTTCTTAAGACCTGATGGAAAAACTCAAGTTACAGTTGAATATGATGAAAACGGAAAACCTGTAGAAGTTGAAACTATTTTAATTTCTACTCAACATGAACCAGATGTTACTTTAGAAAAAATTGGAGAAGCTTTAGTTGAACATGTAATTAAACCTATTATACCAGAAAATTTATTAACAGAAAATACTAGAATTCTAATAAATCCTACAGGAAGATTTGTATTAGGAGGACCACATGCTGATACAGGTTTAACTGGTAGAAAAATTATTGTTGATACATATGGTGGTTGGGTACCACATGGAGGAGGAGCATTTTCTGGAAAGGATCCAACAAAAGTAGATAGATCAGCTCATTACATGGCTCGTTATGTTGCAAAAAATATTGTTGCAGCTGGATTAGCTGATGAAGTAATGATTCAACTAGGATATGCTATTGGTGTTGCAAAACCTGTTTCAATATTAATTGATACTAAAGGAACTGCAAAAGTTGATGAAGATAAATTATATAAAGTGGTTACTGAAATGTTTGATTTTAGACCTGGAGCTATTATTAAAAATCTAGATTTATTAAAACCAATTTATAAAAAAACTGCTGCATACGGTCATTTTGGAAGAACTGATGTAGAATTCCCATGGGAAAGAACAGATAAAGTTAATGACTTAAAAACCGCATTTGGATTATAATAATAAAATAATATAAAGGAGGAAAATCAAAGTGCCAAATATTAAATCAGCTAAAAAAAGAGTGAGACAAACATCAAAAAGAAGATTAAGAAACAAAGCTTATAAAACAAGAGTTAAAAACTCAATTAAAAAGGTGTTAATTGCTATTGAAGAGAAAAAAGAAAAAGAAGTTTTAAATGAATTATTAAGTAATGCATTTTCTGTAATCGATAAAGCTGCTAAAAAAGGTGTTATTCACAGAAATAACGCTTCTAGAAAAAAAGCTAGATTAACAAAAAAAGTTAAAGAATACTTAGGCGAAGAAGCTTAATAAAACCCCCAGCACATTGCCGGGGGTTTTATTATATTTTTGATATTGCAATATCTATTAATTTCATAAGCTCTTTTGATATCTTTTCTGCATCACTTAATAATTTCATATTTTTATCTTTATTTTTATACTCAAATTCTTTAGCATATTCATGTAATTCTTTATGCAATTTTTCTATTTCATTCCAAATATTTTTTATTTCATCAGGAATGTTATTTGAAATGATTTTAATTAAAATACCAAATGCGCATTTTTCATGATTATCTTCTAATAATAATTTCAAATCATTTTCTGCTGATTGTTTAAATTTTTCAATCCAATCTTTGTGTAATTTTTTTGCATTTTCTAATTCTGTTATCAAATCTTTTTTGGTAAATAATTTAAATGAGGAGAACATATTAATAGTTTCTATTAATTTGTTAGATTCTCTTTCTACTTTATTCAATAATTCTGAATTTCTATTTTCAATAACATTTTGTTCTTCTACTATCTTATCCATATTCTCTTTTAATAAATTAATTAATTCCGTTATATTTTGAGAAGATGCTGTTAATTCTTCAACTGATGCGCCTTGTTCCTGAGCACTAGCTGCAAGATTATCAGAATAATTTGATATTTTATCCACTGAATTAATTAATTCAAACAACTTTTCCGTTGTATCTTTATTTATAACTGCAATTACATCTATATTTTTTGACATTCCCATTACCATATATGATGTTTCATTAACACCATCCATTACATCTCCAAGATTATCCCTTATGCTTTCCGCTGCTTTTCTACTTTCCTCAGCAAGTTTTCTTATTTCATCTGCTACTACTGCAAAACCTTTTCCAGCTTCTCCCGCTCTTGCAGCTTCAATTGCTGCATTTAATGCTAATAAATTTGTTTGTTCAGAAATTCCAGTTATTGCTTCAACAACATCATTTATTATTTCTGCTTTTTTAGAAACTTCTTTTACCTTTTTAACAATTGGTATCATATTTTTAGATATTTCATCCATTGTTTTATTAACTTTATCAAGACCATTTTTACCTCTTTTAGCTATTTCATTTATCTCATGAGCAACTCCACTTAATTCAACAGCTGTATTTGCCAAACTCTGAATATTATCAGAAATTTCAAATGTACTCGCATTCTGTTGTTCAATATAACCGGTAATTGTATTTAATGACTCCTCATTTTTTAATAAAGATTTATTTGCATTCTTAAAAACATCATCGAAGTTTTTAAGCTCTCTATGTATAAAATTAAATTGAACCACATTATTTCTGAATTTATTAAAAAAGTTAATTAATGAAACTCTAAACGATGTAATAAAATTATTGAAATATTTTGAAATCTCACCTATTTCATCCTCAAATTTATATTCCAATTTACTAATTAAATCTCCGCCACTTTGAGATAATTCAAACAATTTATTTTTTACGGAATATAATGGTTTTAGTATTTTCGAAATAAAAATATATATTACTATCAAACTTAAAATTATGAATATAGAAATAACTACAATTATAATTTCTAATTTTAATATAGATTTCTCAAATTCATTGGTTTTATTGTTAGTTAAATTATCATTAATTTTTTCTAATTCCTCAAATGCATTTAATGCTGGTGTATCATTTATTTTTATTTTATTGTCTATATCAGATATTGAAAGACCTTGTTTTTTCAATTCTACAGCTAATTTAATATTTTTTCCATATAATTCAAAAGTATTTTTTATTATTTCAAGATTTTTTATTTCTTCTTCTGTTACATTTGGAATTTTTTTGTATTCTTCAAAATCATTTAAAACTTGTTTTTCTTTTTCAAGAAATGTCGAAACATATTTTTCATTACCTCTTAAAACATAATTTTTAAATAAATGAATTCCCCCGCCATATCCATATTGTTCTTTTATATCTGATAAAATAATTTGTCTTTTCGTTATAGTATCCACATAATCGTACCATTCTAATTTTAATAATTTAATTTCATTAATCATAAAAAAACCTATAATAAGAAATACAATAATACCGATTACAATCATTAAAAACATTTTTGTTTTTATTTTCATCTTAAGATTCCTCCTTTGTTATTGTTAAAAAAATACTAATATTATAGTAATGTTTTTTTATTAATTATAACATAAAAAAACAAATTGACAAAATTACAAATTTGAGATTAATTTAATTAAATTTTATTAAAAATAAAAAGTTACAATCAGGTTATATCTATTATAAGATCATCAATATGAACAACAAAATTAGATTTTTTCTTTATCTATACTATTTGAAACTAACTTATTTTTACACTATAAATACAATGCTTTCATTAAAATATGATATCATAATAAATAATAACCTTTTTCAAAGGAGGAAAAAAAATGCATGATAAAATTGGGGTATTAAAATATTTTATTAAACCCCAGTATTATGATATATATCCATTAAAATGGAATGAAATTTTTGGTAATAAAAGAAAAATATATGTTGAAATTGGGTTTGGAAGTGGAGAATATATGGCTGCACTTGCAAAAGAAAATCCTGATATTAATTTTATAGGTTTTGAAACATCTTTAACAGCTTTATATAAGGCTCAAGTAAAATTTTATAAAAACAATATAAAAAATGCACGTGTTATTCAAGGTGATGCACGATTATTAATTAGAGAATTATTTCCTTCAAATTCTATTTCAAAATTAATAGTTAACTTTCCATGTCCATGGCCAAAACAAAGACATAAAGAAAGAAGAATTTTTATAAAATCGTTTATAAATACTCTTGCTGATGTTTTAAAAAAAGGTGGAACAATAGAGTTAGCAACTGATGTTGATTGGTATGCACATGAAGTATATAATAATTTTAAAGATTCAGAATTTTTTGAGGAGTATGATATAATAGAAAATTTTGAAAGACCTATAAAAACAAAATATGAATTAAAATGGGACAAAGAAGGAAGGAAGAAATATCTGTTTATTGCTAAAAAGATTAAAGATTATAAAATTAATAGAATATTAGAAGGGGTGAGTGAATTGCCACATAAAAATATAAAAGATATTGATATAGAAAAATTAAAAGATTTAAAAGATAAATACATAAAAGAAAATAACCTATCTTTTACAGTAAATTCTATTTATGAAGATTTACTAAATGATAGATATTTATTAAGGGTTGTTTCAACGGATGATGATTTTATGCAACAATATTATATTTCTATTTATAAAAAAACTAAAGATTGGCTTGTTAAATTAGATTCAACTACTATTCCCTATAGAACACCTGCTGTAAAATTTTCCGTATATAAAATTGCTGAAATAATAGAAAAATGAAAAATTTATATTCTTATTGTGGTTTTGATTGTAGCAAATGTCCTGTATATGTTGCTACTATAAACAATGATTATAATTTAAAAATGGAGTTAGTAAAAAAATATAATACCGAAGAAAATCCTTTAACTATAGAGGATATTAAATGTTTAGGTTGTAAAAATAAGAAAATTTTATTCAAATATTGTTATGAATGCAAAATAAGAAATATAGGTATAAATACTAAATAAAAAAATAACGCCTCCAATAAATGGAGGCTAATATTATATTTCTTCAACCTTATTATAAATTTTATTAAAATTAAATAAAAACAATGTTGAAACAAGGCTAATTATAGACAATATTAAAATAAAGAAGTTCATTCCACCCATAGAATAAAACAATGACAAATATGGTCCAAAGAAATTTCCACTTATTCTAAATGCTGAAAATACAGCCATACCTTTTTCTTCAAAACCAACTGATAAATAAGAGGCATATTCACTACTCATTGTCAATGATAATCCTAAAAATAATCCTGAAATAACTATTAATACTAAAAATAAAATCGTTGAAATTGTGTTTGCAAATATTGATAATATCAAAATAATAAATGTTGCCAATGGTATCCAAATTTTTACTCCACTAATTTTATGTTTAAAGAGATTTCCCATCATTAATGATATTGAAAATATTGAAATATATATCTTTCCTAAAATTGGATTGTTAATATTTTTTTCAATAAACAAAGGCATAGTTGCTTGAAAACCAACTATTATTGCTAAAGTTAGTATTCCAAAAAATGCTGCTAAAAATATTCTTGGAGAAAATTTTGTAACCTGTTTTAGACTTTTTTCTGAATTGATTTCTATAACTGGCAATTGTTTATATACAAATAATGTTGCTATAAATAAGATTATACCAACTGTCATTAATACATAATATGACATATATATAAATCCTGTACCAATTATCAATGGACCCATAACAGCACCAAAACTTGCTAAGAATTCAATTAACCCAAAGTACTTAGTTTGTTCTTTAGCTGATAAATTTGATTTAGATACAACTGTTAAAGCATTTGCAAACAAAGCTGAGTCTGCAATACCTTGGATAGCACGAAAAATTATTGCTAAAACAGGAATTTTTAAAGATATTCCAGATAAATAAATAGCTGAACTCCATAAAGCCATAGAATATAAAAATGTTTTACTTTCGCCTTGCTTTTCTAATATCCTTCCCCAAAAAGAACCAAATAATATTGATACTAATGGAGTTATACCTATAAATGTACTTGCAAGCATTGTTGAACCAAATATTTCAGTTAATTGAGGAAATGATGATGCTATACCTACTTGAACAAAAACTTGCAAAAATGGCAATGCAAGTATAAACTTTAATTTACTATTTTTCAATATAAATCGACCTCCATTATCTATTCTAATTTTCCTATTTACTTTAAACTATTTACATTAAGATGCTGTGTATAATCTTTACTCGAGGTTTAACTTAATGATAATAGTTTTTTCTAAATAACTTTCTAAATCAAACTTTAATATTTATGAAAAAAATTTTTAGTGTAAATATTAATTGTTAATCACTTTTTTGATATATATATATATTAAAATTTGTTTCTAAATAATTGTTATAAACTTAATATGTTATAATATAACAGAACAGTTAATAATTATCAACTATAGTTAATATCTAAAATGCTTATTAAATAGTGACTATAAAAGATAACAACACAAAATGTTGATAACTCATATTTTTGTTGATAATATTATGAACTTCTCGTGTTTATAAATATTATTTAATAACAAAAATATGAACTAATGACGTTGAAAGTTTTTTATTTTACAACTAAAAAATAGTTAACAACAATAAATATAGTATATTTGTTCTATATAAATTTTATGAACAAAAAAAATTTTATAAATCAAATTTTTATTTTGTGTTTTTGAACATTATATAATATACATAAATAAATGATTCTATTAACTTAACAACAAACAACATCACTATAGCACCTACACCTATAAATAATATATATAAAGGAGAATAAAAATGAAAAAAATATTGTTGTTTATTTTAATAAGTATATTAATGTTATTTTTATTTGATATTTATTATATAAAAAGATCAACAACAAAAATAACAAAAAACCTAAATATAGAAAAGAAAGATACTCAAAAAGAAGAGATAATAAATATAGATGTTTATAATCAAGATAAAAACGTAATAGTAAAAACATGGTTTAAAATCATAACTGATGGAAAATCCGTAATTTTAAAGGATATATTATATTCAAAAGAAAAAATATATATAATCGGACAAAATGAAAAAATAAATAATAACTTATTAATTATTACAATGAACTTATCAGGAAATATTATATCCAAAAAAGAAATTTCCGTATCTTCTAATACAAAAGTATACAAAGCTGAACTTATTGACAATAATATTTATATAGTCGGAACTCAGGACTTTAAACCAGTTATTTATATAATTAGTAATACTGGAGAATTATTAAAATCAAAAACATTTGAAAAAAACGGCGAATTCTTTAATATAAAAAAAGATATGTTTGATAATATATATATAGTAGGATATATCATAGAAAATTCAAAGAAAACTGGATATTTTATGGAAATTAATAAAAAAATTGAGAAGTTAAATGAATTTAAAATTAATTGGTATAATGATGAAATAATAACAAATTTAATTCCTGACAGAGATTTTATATATTTAATAGGTTATACCAACTCTACTGCAAATAATAATAAAAACATATTTTTAATAAAATTAAATAAACTTAATTACAACAACTATACTATAACAAAATATGGTAAAGAGCAATTAAATGAAATTGGATATACCATTTTAAAAGATGATAATAATTTTTATATAGTTGGTTATAGCACAACATTAAATAATTTCCCTTGGAAATTACTTGTAATAAAAATAGACAAAAACTTTAATGAATTATGGAGAAAAGATTATTTATTAAAAAAATCATCAAGAGGCTTAGATTCATTTATTTATAATGATAATATTTATATTTCAGGATATGCACTTGAAAATAATAATGATTTTGACGGATTTTTAGTTTTTATTAATAAAAATGATGGTGTATTATTAAAAGAAAATTATTATGGAGAAATATATGATGAAAGAATATTAAATTCTAAATTAATAAATAATAAAGCTATTTTATCTGTGGGATATCAAAAAAGCGAAGAAGGTATTTCAGGAATAATATTATATTCAAATCTAGACGGAAGACTTAATGATTTTATGAAATAATATGTTATAATTTATATATAAACCTTTTAGGAGGGTAATAATATGAAAAAAAATAAAATAACTTTATATCATTTGATTTCAAAAAATATCATAACTATTGTTATAACTGGTATAATAGCAGTTTTGATTGTTATAACATTTATGAGTTATTTTAATTTTAAAAAAATTGAGAACTCTTTTAGAGAAAATGCTAAACAACTTGTAAGTATAACGTTTAATTCATTATATAGCACTATATATGATTATGATGAAAGATACTATACGGGTTTAGATATGTTTATAGAATATCTAAAAACAGATCAAGAAAATTTAGATGAGAAAATATTAGATTTTATGTATGTAAATAAAAGATTAGGAGAAGAAGCAACCATAACAAAGGTTGAAATGAATAATATTGATTTTAAAATACAAAATAAATTAAAAGAATTAAGTAATTTTGATTATTTTATAGAATTAGATTTAACCTCTAAAACTCTTATTAGAAATGTTTATTTGAAATTAAATGATAATTTTTATATGCTAAAAACAATGTTACCTATTGGAAAAATTGAAAATATAATTAATAATTTAGCATATTTGAAAGAAAAATATGATTTTATAAGTTATATAAATATATGCACTCATTCATTTGAAAGCTTATCTGATAAATTCCCAGAATTAAGTGAAGAAGACACTAATTATTTAATGCAAGTTTTTGATACAGAAAAAGAAATAATCATTGAAAATATGAATGGAATTAATTTCTACAGTATATGGAAATATGAAGATGAAAAGACTCTTTTTAGACCTATAGGAATAGTGCTTAAGTTAGATTTTAGTTTATTTAAAAATAATATGTTAATTAATATAATAATGTTTATTATAGCTTTAAGCATTATTTTATATTTTATATCAAAAAAAGCACATCAGGTTTCAAAACAAATATCTAGACCTTTTGAAATTATACTGGATAATATGAAAAAATTTCAGAAAACAAGATATCTTGAATATGATAAAATTATGGAAAAATGTGAGATTAAGGAAATAAATGAATTAATGATAGAATATCAAAAAATGACTGAAGATATCATGTCATCATTCGAGGAAATAAATGCTATGAATGAAGAATTAGAATCTTCATATAAAGAAATTGAAAAAGTAAATAACGAATTAGAAGAAGCATATATAAATTTCAGTACACAATTATCAATAATAGCAGAAGGTTATGATGAAAACACAGGAAATCATGTTAACAGAGTAGGAGAATTATCAGCTTTTATAGCAAAAAAACTTGGTGTAAAAGAAGAAAATATTCAAAAAATAAAATATTATGCACCTCTTCATGATATAGGTAAAATAATGGTTCCAAAAGAAATTTTAAATAAAAAAGGAAGATTAACTGAAGAAGAATATGAAATAATGAAAAAACATACTATTTATGGTGGTTTAATATTAGGAAATTCTCCAAGATTTGAAATAGCAAAAAATATAGCATTATATCATCATGAAAAACATAATGGCAAAGGATATCCATATGGATTAAAAGGCGATGATATTCCTCTTTGTGCAGCTATTGTATCTATTGTGGATGTTTATGATGCATTACGTTCAGAAAGACCTTACAAACCAGCTTTTTCTCATGAAAAAGCAATGGAAATTATACTTAATGGTGATGATAGAACAAACCCAAATGATTTTAATCCAGAAGTTTTAAAAGTGTTTAAAGAATATGAAAAAGAGATAAAAGAATTATGGGAAGAAATTAATCAGCATAGCTCAAAATTATATGAAATTTTAAAGGATATAGAAAAATAACCGGATTTTTTCCGGTTATTTTTTATGCTCCTAATTCTAAAAATTTAAACTGAGAAATATATAGTTTATAATAAAATCCTTTTTTATTCATTAGTTCATAATGGTTTCCTGTTTCTACAATCTTTCCTTTATCAATATAGAATATTCTATCAGCATTTCTAATAGTAGATAATCTATGTGCAATTACAAATGAAGTTCTCCCTTTTAATAATAATTTTATTCCATCTTGCACTAATTGTTCTGTATGTGTATCGATATTTGAAGTAGCTTCATCAAGAATTAATATTCTTGGATTTGCCAATAATGCTCTGGCAAATGATATTAACTGTCTTTCTCCTATAGATAATCTAACGCCTCTTTCATTTACATCAGTATCATATCCTTTTTCTAATTTCATAATAAATTCATGAGCGTGGACAGCTTTAGCAGCATTAATAATTTCTTTATCAGTAGCATCTAATTTTCCATATTTTATATTATTTTTTATAGTATCAGAAAATAAAAATGTATCTTGTAGCATAATTCCCATTTGCGATCTTAATGAGTATAAATCAACTTTTTTAATATTATATCCATCTATTAATACTTGTCCTTTTTTAGGGTCATAAAATCTACTAATTAAATTTACTATTGTTGTTTTTCCAGCACCTGTTGGACCGACTAATGCTATAGTTTCTCCAGGATTAATCTTAAACGATATATTATTCAAAACAACATCCTGGTCATAAGAAAAATATACATTTTTAAATTCTACTTTACCCTTTATTTTTGGTATAAGTTGGGCATTTTGGGGATTTATAATATCTGGTTTTGTGTCCAATATTTCAAAAATTCTTTCTCCGGCAGATATATTTGTGACCAAAGAGTTATAAAAATTACTTAAATTCATAATAGGTCTCCAAAACATTCCAATATAACCAACAAAAGCAACAACTGTTCCAACTGTTACTTCATTTAAATCTATCATTTTTACGCTTAAATAAAATACTAAAACGCTCCCTATACCCCAGGATATAAAAACCATCGCCCAAAACCCATCATTTATTTTAACAGCCCTTACAAAAGAATTCATCATTTTATTTGTTAAAAACTTAAATTTTTTATTTGTTTTATTTTCACTGGTAAATGATTTTACAATTCTAATACCTGATATCTCTTCATGTGTGAATGCATTTAATTCAGACCTATTATTCCTATAATCCATCCATCTTTTTCTACTAATAACTTCTATTAAAAATAATCCAATAATCAATAAAGGCAAAATAATCATAGATGCTAACGCCAGTTTATAATTCATATAAAACATAATTCCAGCAACAAATATTAAAGTTAATAATTCTGGTACTAAACTTGTTATACTATTAGAAAATAATTGTTCTAATGAATTTACATCATTCACAACCCTTGCTAGTATCTTTCCAACAGGTCTATTATCAAAAAATGAAAAGGATAATTTTTGAATATGATTATATAATTCATGCCTTATATTTAACACAATTTTATTAGTAATCTTTCCCATCTCTACTATTCTTATTCTTGAAAGAACTAAAGCAAATAAATTTAATATAACCAATACTAATCCAATAAATAACAGACCATTTAAATTTTTATTTGTAATATATGTATCAATTGCAATCTTAAAAAAATATGGATTAATTAAATTTATAACCATAACGACAACCATTAAAAATATTACAAATATTGTTTTTGGAACAAATGGTTTTAAATATGAAAATATCCTTAAAATAGTATTTATTTTAGACATTAAATCACCTCATCTCTTATTAAATCCTCAAAGTCTTTAAATTGCTCTTTAAATATTTCATAGTATTTACCTTTTTTTTCTAACAAATCATCATGAGTACCTCTTTCTATTATTTCACTATTTTCTAAAAAAATAATTTCATCAGCATTTTTTACTGCAGAAATTCTATGTGCAATAATAATTTTTGTATTTTGTTTTTCTTTTGAATATATACTTTTTAATAATTCATATTCTGTATCCAAATCAAGTGCTGATGTAGCATCATCAAAAATTATTATAGGTGAATGTTTCATTATTCCCCTTGCAATAGTTAAACGTTGTTTTTGACCACCAGATAAACCAAGACCTCTTTCACCAACAACGGTATTGTATTTCTCTGGTAATTTCATAATAAATTCATGAGCTTGTGCTTCAATACAGGAATTTATTATCTCATTATCAGTAGCATCTTCTTTTCCATATTTTATATTCTCTTTAATTGATTCTGAAAATAAGAAAGTATCTTGGAAAATATAACTAATATTCTTTCTTAAAGAGTGTAAAGAAATATCTTTTATATTTATACCATCAATTAAAATTTCCCCATCTTCTATTTCATAAAATCGAGAAATCAATGTGCTTTTACCAGAACCAGTAGGTCCCATAATAGCTAAAGTTTTTCCTTCTTCAATTTTAAAAGTAATATTTTTTAAAACATATTCATTATCATATTTAAAGTTAACATTTTTAAATTCTAAAATACCTTTGGCATTTTCCAAATTAATTCCATTAAAGTTTTCCTCTTTTTCATTTAAAATTTTTTCAATTTTTTTAGCAGATGCATTTGCTTGGGATAAAATATTTGATAACCATCCAATTAATCTCATAGGCCATACAATCATCCACATATATCCATTAAAAGCTACCAATGTACCTAAAGATATATTTTCATTAATAACATACATACCTCCAATTGTAATAATTAAAATTAAAGAAACATTACCTAAAAACTCAATAGTTGGAAAATATTTACCCCAAATTCGCGATTTCATAATATTTAAATTATAATTTTCATTATTTAATTTTAAAAATTTTAATATTTCATGTTTTTCCCTTGCGAAGGCTTTAACAAGCCTAACACCAGAAATATTTTCTTGAGCTGTTGTATTAATAACAGCTGTTTGATCACTAATTTTATCAAAAGCTTTACCTATTTCTTTTTCTAATTTGGTTGCAAGATATGCAATAAAAGGTGCAGATATTAAACTGATTAAAGCTAATTTCCAGTTTAAATAAAATAACACAATACTACCAAGAATAAAATATAATGAAAATTCTATAGTTAAACCTATACCAAAACCAAAAGCCATCCAAATGTTATCAATATCTTCTCCTATTCTTGACATTAGCTCTCCTGTGTTAGTTTTATCAAAATATTTAAATGGAAGACTTTGAATATGTTTAAATACATCATATTTTAATTCTTTACTTATTCTTGAACCTACATAATCAAAGGTAAATTCTTGAACATAACCCATTAATGCTCTAAAAATAGTAATAAAAAATATGCTGATTAAAGTTATAAATAGTAAATCTTTTTCTTTATTTATAATAATATTATCTATTACTATTTTATTTAAATATGGAAGAACTAATTCAGCAATAATACCACCAATCATTCCAATTGAAGCTATGATAATATAATTTTTTTGATTAAATACATATTTTAATATTTTTTTCATAAAATAACCTCCTAATTTTTAAAATAAAAAAAGGACTATTGGTTCATACAATAGCCCCTTTATCAAAAAATAAAAAATGGGCTATGATTGTAACAACCATAGCCCAAATAATTTCTTTATCATCAATAATAATTGATGTGAGCAAGGTTATCACATATAGGCACACTACTCCCACTATCAAATGAAGCGAGTGCAAATAATCTTTTAATTAACATGTGACAACCTCCTCTCGTTATTATATTCAATAACATAATATCATATTATTTAATATTCAAAAAAGATGAAAATTTTCAATTATAATTAAATATATATAATTAAGTGTGATTAATATTAAAATTCTATATAAATTTAATATATCTTAAAAAAATAACACAATGAAGTTAATTTTTTAATAAATATTTTATTTTTCTATTTTTATCAATTTTACTGCAGTACCATAAACTAACATTTCAGCAGCTCCTTGCATTACTGCAGAACTTGAAAATCTAACATTGATAATTCCATCAGCACCAAGTTTTTCAGCTTCATTAAGCATTCTCTCATATGCCGTGTTCCTTGCTTCTGTAAGCATTTCAGTATATCCTTTTAATTCGCCCCCAGCCAATGTTTTAAAAGCTGCAGCAATATCTCTTCCTAAATGTTTTGATTGAACAGTATTTCCTATTACAACACCTAAAATTTCTTTTATTTCATATCCAGGAATTTTTTCACCAGTAGTTACTATCATAATCCCCCACCTTTCAATTTATTTTATTTATCCATTTAATAATATCTTTTATAACTGTTTCATCAACATGTCCCTCTTTATAATATTCATATGGATTAGGATCACCATTACCTGAAATAAATAAATGATTTAGATTATTATATAAATGAGCCTCATAATTTTTTGCTAAACTTTTTAAAATATTATAGTCTTTTTCAGTAACTTGATAATCTCTTTTTCCTTGTAAAATTAATATTGGTAAATTTAATTCAGGAATAAATTTTACAGGATTATATTTTCTTAATTCTTTGTAATAATATACTGGAGCACCCAATATAATTTCATTGTCTGATAAATTATCTATATTTTCAAGTTTTTTAATAATATCATCATACAATTTTTTATTATCCTCGTTTTCAAATTTTTTTAAATATTTCAATTGTTCGGTGGTTAATTTTTCTAAATGTCTTCCAGGTGCTGCCATTAATATTATACCAGAGATTAGATGATTATTTTTTGCAATATATGGAGCTAAATATCCTCCTAAACTATGTCCAACAATATATATGTTTTTAACATAATCTAATTTTGATAGATAATCTATAGCGTAATTTACATCTTCAAAAACTTCATCATTTATAGTTATATTTTTCATTTTATTACCATATACTTTTGTTCTCTTATCATATCTTAAAACAACAATACCATTACTTGATAAACCATATGCAATATCTTTAAATACTTTATTAGGTCCTATACTTTCATCCATATCATTTGGACCTGAACCATGAATTAATAATATTGCAGGAAAAGGACCATTACCATTAGGTATAGTTAATTTCCCATTCAGCTTCCATTTTTTTCCTATAATGATATCCTTTTCTTTAAATTTTTTTGTATTGGCATATAGTGGAATATTATAATCATAATTTTGTGCTTGATTAAAAAATAGACCTGCAACTTTCCCGTATGTATCTACACTAATAATAATAGCTAATTTATTTTTTTCAAATTTTGTAGTAATAATATATACATAATATTCTCCTTTTTTTACGAAATCTATTTTTTCAATGTTTTTAAAATTACCATATATATTTTCTATACTTTCCCAGGTTTCTTTTAATTTCTTTTCTGGTAATTGATTTTTCATAATATTAGTGCTAATTCCAATAGCTTTATCAAATTGTTTTGTATATAGATAATTTAAATATTTCATAGCGATATTTTGATATTTTTCCCCATATGAAATAATTGTTAAAATTAATACAAAAAATACAAATATTTTTTTCATAAAAACACCCCCTAAATTTCTTTATATTTAAATATATAGTAAGAAACTAATATCGTAAACCCTCCTATAACAAATAAACTTATTGAATACTCCCAATTTATATTTCCATTATTAAGGTTTAAAATATATGCATATGTATTTAGCCATTTCAAATTTTTCAAAAAACCTAAAGCTGTTGTTATAGCTAATAATCCTAAAGAAGATATAATAGGTTTTACCTGATCATTAAATAAAGTAGAAAAAAGCACAGTAATGTTATTCCAAAACCAAACAGCAAATAATCCATGAATCATAAATTTTAGAGCATATTGATACATAAAATCTTTTCCAGCAATAAAAGAGTATAAAATTGGTAAGATACTTCCAATAATAATAATTAAAAATCCAATGAATAAGCTAGAAAAAGTTTTTGAATAAAAAATATAATCTCTTGATTTTCTTACAAGTAAAAATTCTATTGTTCCATTTTCTGTTTCTCTAGAAAATAATGGAAATGCCAATATTATTGCAAAAATAGGTATCATTTGACCAAAATTTTTACCGAACCATTGAGAAAATATAAAAAAATTCCATTCATGTAATTTAGAAATCATACCATCAAATCCAAATTTTTTAGCATATATTTCAATAACCTCTTTGTTTTCCTCTAATACACCTATTAAAGTTTTTTGAAATGGTGCTAATGAAAAAAATAATATTAAAATTATTATTAATATAACAAATGATCTAGTTTTCATATCTAAAAATTCTTTTATCATTACCATTCCCCCTTTACAATAGCTTCAAATATTTCATCAATGGTAATAGGATTTCCATCTCTGTTTTTTACTATCCATATGTTTTCATTTTCTAAACTTTTCCATAAAAATCCTTTTGTTTTTTCATTTTTAGGAAGAGATATAGCTGTATATTTATTTTTTATATCATCTAAATAATCTAATTCTAAAATTTTTCCTTTTGACATAAAACCTACTCTATCAACTATTTTTTCAACTTCTGATAATATATGACTTGTATATAATACAGTTTTACCGTTAAATGATAATTCTCTTATTAATTCTAAAACTTTGTTTCTCATTAATGGATCTAAACCCCAAGTAGGTTCATCAAAAATATATATGTCTGCATTTTGAGAAATTACTAATGATGTATATAATTGTGTAAGCATTCCATGTGAGAGATTAGATATTTTGGTTTTTAAATCTAAATTAAAATATTTAATTAAATCATAAGCTTTCCTTATTGAAAAATCATTAGTTAACATATTTGTTATTTTTATCATTTTTTCTATAGTAAAACTTTTATAAAGCTGTTTTTTTTCAGGTAAATATGCAATATTTCCTTTTATTTCAATATTTCCAGCTGTTTTTTTTCTTAAACCTAATATACATTTTATTGTAGTTGTTTTTCCTGCACCATTTGGACCCAATAGTCCAAATATTTCCCCTTTATTTACTGAAAAAGTAATATTATTTACAGCAATTAAATTACCATACTTCTTAGTTAAATTTTCTATATTAATCATTATTTTCACCTCCATTATATATACTTTCTATAATATTTATTAATATATTTTTTTCTATTCTTAATTCCTTTAATTGAATAATATCTCTTCTAAATTTTTCTATATATTTATCTAAGAAAATTTTTTTTTCTATTCCAATAACAATATAACCTTTACCTCTAACTGATTTAATAATATTCTCTTGCTCTAGTTCTCGATATGCTCTTGCTACAGTATTTAAATTTACCCCTAAAATTTGAGCTAAATTTCTAATAGAAGGAATATATTCCCCTTTTCTAATCTCATTGTTTAATATTTTCATTTTTATTTTAGCTTTTATTTGTTCATAAACTGGAACATGCGAATGAAAATCTATAGAAAACCACATTCATATCACCTCTGTAATATTATACTATTACAGTATAAAAATGTCAATCCTAAAACATATATAAAAAAATAATACTATACATATTATTTTCCTCATATTTGATTAAATATTAAATAAAACTTTTACAGAGAATGCTTAATTAAATATACATATATTCACAACAAAATGGAAATAAAGATGCAATTTTTTAGAAACATTAGAGGGATATACTAGAGATGTACCACCCCCCCACCATAGGGGTTATAAAAAAGAAGGAGGAGATTATATGGTTGATAATGAAATTTTAAAAAAAGATAATAATGCAGTTGAAAAAGAACTTAATGTAATTGGAATGACATGTACATCGTGTGCTCTTGCAATTGAAAAAAAACTTGGAAAATTAGAAGGTATTGAAAAAGTAAATGTTAATTTTGCAACTGAAAAACTAACTTTAAAATTTGATCCAAACATAGTTAGCGAAGAGGTTATTAAAGAAGTTGTGAAAGATGTTGGTTATGATGTAGAAGAGCAAGTGGATTATAAAACCGTTACTATTCCAATTGAAGGAATGACATGCTCATCATGTGCAAATGCGATAACAAAAGAAATTAATAAAATTGAAGGAATTGTTTCTGTAAATGTCAATTTTGCTACAGAAAAAGCTATAGTTTCTTATAATCCAACTGTTACGAGATTATCAAAAATAAAAAAAGCAATAGAAAATGCAGGATACAAACCACTTGAAGTTGATTCAAAAGATAGTGTGGATTTTGAAAAAGAAAGGCGTCAAAAAGAAATCAAAACATTATGGAGAAAATTTGTAGTTTCAGCTATTTTTTCAATACCATTATTATATATTTCAATGGGACATTTGTTAGGTGCAAACTTGCCAGAATTTGTAAATCCAGAAGTAAATCCATTTAATTTTGCGCTTATTCAATTATTATTGGTTATCCCAATTGCAATTTCTGGTTATAAATTTTATACAATAGGATTTAGAAATTTATATAAATTAAGTCCAAATATGGATTCATTAATAGCAATAGGTACTTCAGCAGCAATAATTTATGGATTGTTTGGAACTATTCAAATTTATTTTGGTAATACCCAATATGCAAATGATTTGTATTTTGAAACGGCAGGAGTTATTATAACTTTAATTCTTTTAGGTAAATATCTTGAAAGTGTTACAAAAGGAAAGACATCAGAAGCTATAAAAAAGTTAATGGGATTACAACCAAAAACAGCATTAATACTACAAGATGGAAAAGAATTGGAAATTCCTGTAGATGAAGTGGAAGTTGGAGATATTGTTATTGTAAAACCTGGAGAAAAGATACCTGTTGATGGTGTTATTATTGAAGGGCATACATCAGTTGATGAATCAATGCTAACAGGGGAAAGTATTCCAGTTGAAAAAAATATAGGAGATAAAGTTATAGGTGGATCTATAAATAAAAATGGTAATATAAAATTTAAAGCCACAAAGGTTGGTAAAGATACAGCTTTAGCTCAAATAATTAAATTGGTTGAAGAAGCTCAGGGATCAAAAGCACCAATAGCAAAATTAGCAGATGTTATTTCAGGTTATTTTGTACCAATTGTTATAGCAATAGCGATTCTGGCATCAATAGCATGGTATTTAGCAGGTGCAGGTGGAATATTCGCTTTAACAATATTTATAGCAGTTTTAGTTATTGCTTGTCCATGTGCTTTAGGTTTAGCTACACCAACAGCAATAATGGTTGGTACAGGTAAAGGTGCAGAATATGGTGTATTAATAAAAGGTGGAGAACCACTTGAAACAACACATAAGATTAAAACAATAGTTTTTGATAAAACAGGAACCATAACGGAAGGAAAACCAAAAGTTACAGATATATATACAAGTGGAATTTATTCTAAAGATGAATTATTAAGTATAGCAGCTTCAGCGGAAAAAGGATCGGAACATCCATTGGGAGAGGCTATAGTAAAAGCGGCAGAGGAAAAGAATTTAAAATTAAAGAAAATTAATAAATTTATGGCAATTCCAGGACATGGTATTGAAGTAGAAATTGGTAAAATGAATATATATTTGGGTAATTTAAAACTTATGAAAGATAAAAATATTGAAATTTCATTAAATGAAGAAGCAAATAAGTTAGCCCATGAAGGAAAAACACCAATGTTTATAGCAATAAATGGAACTCTCGAAGGAATAATAGCTGTTGCAGATACTGTGAAACCATCAAGTGCAGGTGCAATAGAAAAATTACATAAAATGGGAATTAAAGTTGCAATGATTACAGGAGATAATAGAAAAACAGCAGAAGCGATAGCAAGACAAGTTGGTATAGATATTGTATTAGCAGAAGTTCTTCCACAAGATAAGGCCAATGAAGTTAAAAAACTTCAGCAAAAAGGAGATATTGTTGCTATGGTTGGAGATGGAATAAATGATGCACCAGCGTTAGCTCAAGCAGATGTTGGTATAGCAATAGGTTCAGGTACAGATGTTGCAATGGAATCAGCAGATATAATTCTTATGAAAAGTGATCTTGAAGATGTAGTTAAAGCAATTCAATTAAGTAAAGCAACAATTAGAAATATAAAACAAAATCTTTTCTGGGCTTTTGGTTACAATACCGCAGGTATTCCTATAGCAGCAGGTGTATTGCATATATTTGGAGGACCTTTATTAAGTCCTATGATTGCAGCAGCGGCTATGTCGTTTAGTTCAGTTTCTGTTTTATTAAACGCTTTAAGGTTAAAAACCTTTAAACCAAAAAATTAAAAAACAAAAAAAAGGAGGAGTTAAAATGAAAAAAGTAGTTATTATTGAAGGAATGACATGTGATCATTGTGTTATGCATGTAACTAAAGAATTAGAAAAGATTTCAGGACTAAAAATTATAAAAGTTGAAATTGGAAAAGCGGTGGTAGAAGGCGAAAATATTGATGATTCAATTTTGAAAGAAGCGATAGATGAAGCAGGTTATAAAATAAAAGAGATTAAAGAAAATGATGATGAAGAACATCATATTGAACATAATCATAATCAACATGAAAAACATCATCATGGACATCATATGGAACATAAAGATCATAAAAAACACAAAGGCGGTTGTTGCCACTGATAAATCAAAATGAGGTGAAAAAATGTACGATAATAAAAAAAGTTTAAATATTTTAAAAACAGCAAAAGGACAAATTGAAGGAATAATAAAAATGGTCGAAGATAACAGATATTGTATAGATATTTCAAGACAAATTTTAGCTTCCGTATCATTATTAAAAAAAGCAAATATACAAATATTAAATAATCATCTTGAAAGTTGTGTTAAAAATGCAGCATATTCAAGTGATCCAAGAGAAATAAATATAAAAATAAAAGAATTAGAAGAGGTAATGAATTATATAAATAAAAATTTCTAGAAATAGTCATTTTGGAGTGATAATAGTGGACAGGTATACGTTAATTTCTAATATTTTAAAAGCTTTATCTAATCCAATAAGATTGAAAATAATGGATATTATTTATAAAGAAAAATGTAATGTATCAAAAATAATAAATGAGCTAAAACTATCTCAATCAAATGTTTCTCAACATTTAAAAATTTTAGAAGATGCTGGTTTAATAAAAAAAGTAAAAAAGGATAATAATGTTTTATGTGAAATAAAATATGAAAAAATTTTTGAGACATTTAATAATATTGATTGTATTATAGAAAAAGAAATTGAATTATCCAATCAAATTATAAAAAATGGAAAGGAGTGAATATTATGTTACCAAAAATAAATGAAAATATGAGCTTAAAAGAAATAATGGATATGGACAACAAATTGTTTGATGAGTTAAAAAACTTTGGTTTTGATATATGTTGTGCAAAAATGAGTAGCTTAAAAGATAGCTGTAAAGATAAAGGATTAAATGTAAATGTAGTTGTAAATAAATTAAATGAAGTTGTTGAAGAGATAAATTATATAGAAAAATTAATTTCAGAAAATGAATAAATTCTAAGGAATTTTTAAGGAAAGTATGATATACTAAAGTTGTCCCACCCGTACGGGGGTATCAAAAAAATAAAAAAAGGAGGAGTAAAAATGAAATATGGAATTTTAAAAGAAACAAATTATGAATTTGAAGAAGCAATTGAAAAATTGAATAAAGAATTACAAAAAGAGGGTTTTGGAATTTTAATGAGAATTGATCTCGATGAAAAGTTTAAAGCAAAATTAGGTATAGATTTTAAACACTATACAATTCTTGGGGCATGTAATCCTAAAAATGCACATAAAGCAATATTAGCAGAAGAAAATGTAGGTCTTTTTTTACCATGTAACGTTATAGTTTATGAAAAAGGTGAAAAAACAGTAGTGGCAGCAATAAAACCTACAATTGCAATGAGTTCAACAGAAAATGATGCGGTATATGAAATTGCAAAAGAAATAGAAGAATCATTGAAAAAAGCAATTAATAGGCTATAAAGGAGGTAAGAAATTATGATGCATGGTTGGGGCTGGACTGGTTTTAGACCTTATGGATACGGATATGGATTAATAGGTTCATTTATAAGTTTTATTTTTCTAATAATTTTTCTTGTTGTGATTTATTTCATAGTAAAAAAAGTATTTTTTAATGGAAACTTTGATATTAGAAATATGTCTCAAAGTAAAAAAAGTGGAGATTATGAAATATTAAAAATTTTGAATGAAAAATTAGTTAAAGGCGAGATTAGTGAAGAAGAGTATATTAGAAAAAAAGAATTAATATTAAAAAATTTAAAGTGAGGTGAGTAATATGATGTTTTTTGGATTTCTTTTAATTATATTAGTAATATGGTATGTAATGAAAAACCCAGATTCAGTAAAAAATTTAACTGAAACACAAAGTAAAAATAGTGCAAAAGAGGATGCTTTAAGAATATTAAATGAAAAATTTGTTAATGGTGAAATTACTGAAGAAGAGTATTTGAGAAAAAAGAAACTTATCGAGTGATATTATTTCATTGAATGAAAAAATGAGGTGATATTATGAACGAATTGATGAGAATAGTTGATATAGATGAAGAATATGTTTATTTACAGGCTCTTGAGGCAGCAAATTGTGGTACTTGTGCAATAAAAGGTTCATGTAATTTGACTGGAGATCCGAATAGAAAAATTAGAGCAATTAATAATAAAAAACTAGCTTTAAATAAAAATGATTTTGTATATATAAAAAAAATAGATTCACTGGAAGCAAGAGCAGCATTTATAATGTATGGAATTCCTTTATTCCTAATGGTGATAATAACTATTCTCGTTTATACAATAGGTTTAAATGAAATAATATCTTTTATTTTAGGTTTAACAGGTATGTTGATATCATATTATTTTATACATTTGTATGATAATAAAATCGCAAAGATAAAATATGTTCCGGAAATTATTGAAAAAATAGAGTTTTATAAAACTTTTAATGTATAGGAGGTGAGAAATAATGTCATGTGGTGGTTTTGGTTTCCATGGAAGAGGTTTTTTTAATAGGCATTATCATTCAAATGAGAATCATAAACATATGAACGATCAAGAAAAAATTGAAGAATACAAAAAACCTATATTAGAAGAATCAAATAAAAAAAATAAAGCTTTAAATATTCTAGATGAAAAATTTGTTATGGGTGAAATAAGTGAAGAAGAATATATAAGGAAAAAAAAGCTTTTACTTAGTGGATTAGATGCTGTTAAATAATGTGAGGTGCTTTTATGAAAAAAATAATATTAATGTTTACTATTTTGAGTGTTGTAATAGTATCGTTTAGTAATATAATAGATTTTTCTTTTGAAACAATTAATAAAACATATTTAAATGATGAAACAAAAAATTATTTCGATATATATGGTAAAATAAATATTTTTTCATTATATGCAAATATACCTTTAGCTATTGATAACTATTATAAAAAAGATTTTAGTGAAATTTTAATATATCCAAATAAAAATATTAATTTAGATGATTTAAAAGTTGGAATCGATATAGTAGATACAGGATTTAGAACAAATAATTTATTTGTTTTCCCAATGATGCATATGATGTATTATAAAAGAATAATCAGTAAAAATAATAAAAAAGATAATAATATATATATTCCATTTAGAATTTCAGTAGAGAATAAAATTAAAAATTTTAAAGATTATAGGAAAATAGATGTTGTACTAAGTAGCGGGATAGTTTTTGATAATAAATATATTATAGAAGTTGGAATAAAAGATAATGTCGAAAATATTACTAATAATAAATTTAATATTAATTGGATAATAGGATTTAGATATAATATATTTTAAATAGGAGGTGAAAATTATGCCATGTTGGGGCTGGAGTGGATTTTATGGATATGGAGGAATAATAGGTTCTTTAGTAGGCTTTGGATTTATGATTCTATTTTTAGTAATAATTTATTTCTTGTTCAAAAATTTATTTAAAGGAAATATTTCAAAACAAAATGAAAAAAATATCAGTAGTAATGAAGATTTGTTAAAAATATTAAATGAAAAATTTGTTAAAGGCGAAATTACTGAAGAAGAATACATAAGAAAAAAGAAATTGATTGAATAAGGAGGCGAAACAATGAAAGAAAAATTTTTAGTTTTTGTGATGATGATTATTAGTTTGTCACTAGTTTTTGCACATGGCGATATTGGTTTAGAAGAAAATATTTTGAACGATGTATCTATAAATGATGTTTCTATAACTATTAAAGAGATAGATAAAGAAAATCTAAAAATCTTAGGAGAAAACGAATCAAAATATTATATTTTAGATATTAATCCAATGATAATGATGTATGGCAATTTACCAATAGATATAAATAAAAATATTTCAGTGAAAGGTATAATTATAACTAATTTTGAAAATGTAAAAGAATTACTGGTAGTTTATTTAGAATTAGATAATAAAGTTTATTCAATACCAGAATATATGATAGATATGATGATAGACGATGGAATGATTGGAAATATGGGAGGTTATGGTTATCCGGGTATGATGAATATGATGAGAGGAAATCCATATTATGGTATGATGGGTGGATATGGTTACCCTGGAATGGTAGATGATGATTATTATAATATGATGGATAGTCCTTATAATTATTCACCCAATAGCAAACAACAGGATAAAAATGAAATGAATATGGAAAATAAATAAATCTTTAAAGTGCAACCCTTAACATTTTTGTTAAGGGTGCTTTTTTACCATTATAATTGAATTATTCATGGTCAAAGTGAATTTTATTTTTTGTAGGAGATATGAAAAAATTTAAAGGAGAGTCTAATATGATAAATAAGAAATTATTTAGATTTATTATACAATATAGAGTCTTGATAATAATAATATTCATTTTTATAACTATTTTTTTTACTTTTTTTTCGTTGAAAACAGTTATAGATATGGGAACATATACTTTATTGCCAAAAGATGATCCGGAAATTATTAAATTTAATAATACTTCAAAAAACTTTGGTGGATTTGATAATATGATTATTTTCATAAAAGGTAATAATAATATATTAATGGAAAATGTGGCAGAAGAAATTGCAAAAAGTATGAAAAAATTAAATAAATATGTAAAATATGTTGATTATAAATATCCAATAGATTTTATAGAAGAAAATAGTTTATTATATTTAAATGATGATATGTTTGAAAAAGTAGTTTATTTAATAGAAAATAATATAGATTTGTTAAAATTATCTCAAGAAGAAAATAATATTTCTAAAATGTTATTATATTTAAGCACGAAAAAAAATATAACAGAAAAAGAAATAACTATTATAAATGAATTAATAGAAAAAATTAAAGATCCATCTTTTAAAATGTTTAATATGAAATATTATTATAATAGGTCAAAAACAACATTACTTATATTTTTAAGACCAACAAATGCTAATCATGATATGTTGTTTTTTGAAAAAATGGTATCTGAGGTAAGAAAAAATATAGATCCAGTTTTAAAAAAATATTCTAATTTAAATATTGGAATTACTGGTATGCCTGTAATTATGGCAGAACAACAGAAAAATTTAAATGAAAAAATTACAATAATATCAATTTTTGTATTACTATTTTTGATAATTTTATTTATATTTTCTTTTAAACGTATTTCATCGGCTTTTTATATTGTAGTTCCTATTATAGTTGCTATTATATGGACATTAGGTATAAACTATTTGGTAATAGGAAGACTAAATATAGTTACAAGTATTTTTGCTATATTATTATTAGGGCTTGGCGTAGATTTTTCATTACATTTTTTAACAAAATTTTATTATGAAATAAATTTAGGAAAAAACGTAATTAATAGTTTAGAAGAAGTATTCAATCAGACATTATCAGGCATTTTTGTTGGAGCTATTACAACGGCAGCTTCATTTTATGTTTTAATGTTTTCAAAATTTAAAGGATTATATGAATTGGGATTTATAGCAGGAACAGGTATTCTAATGTCTCTTTTATCAATTATATTTCTCTTACCTTCAATTATCTCTTATTCAAACGCTAAACCATATCCTATAATAATGGAAGAAAATTTAAGCAAATATTTTGAAAATAAACTTTTAAAGAATAAATATATTATTATAGTAATAATTTTCTCAATAATATTTATTCCGTTTTTATTTAAAAATAATATTGAGTTCAATTATAATGCTTTTGATTTGCTTCCAAAATTACCTTCCGTAAAATTAGAAAATATATTAAAAAAGGATTTTGATACATCTTTTGAATATAATATTTTAATAGCAAAAAACATAGAAGAAAGTAGAGAGCAATATAATAAATTGAAAAAAACTAATATATATTCTGAAATTGATTCTTTGACATTATTAATACCAGAAAATCAGACTAAAAAGATTTTTATTTTAAAAGAATTAAATAAAAAGTATTTATCAGAAAAAAAACCAAAAGTTGCAAATATTTCACTTAACTTAGTAACAATGTTAGCTTTAAGTCAAATAAAAAATGATAAAATTTTTGGAAAAATAGAATCTTTAGAATTAAAAAAATTTTTGGAAGATTTAAATAAATTAAATAAAAAAGAGCAACAAAAAATTCAATTGAATATAAAAAAGTACTTTTCTTTTATAATAAAAAGTATAGAAAGCGCATCAAAATATGGAGAGATTTCAATAGAAAGACTTCCAGACTATATAAAAGATAAATATCTTGATAAAAATAATAATATTGCAACTTTTGTATTTATAAAAGAAGGTTTTTGGGATGAACAAAGTATGAAAAAAGTAGCAAATGTACTTAGAAAAATTGATGAAAATTCAACTGGTACAACATTTGTATGGATAAAGTTAATTGATTACATTAGAGATGACTTATATAGAAGTTCTTTTCTTGTTTTTATTTTAATATTTTTTATTGTATTACTATATTTTAGAAATTTAAAAATAACTTTATTAACTTTAACTCCAGTAATACTTGGAACATTATGGCTTATAAATTTTATGTCATTATTTAATATAAAATTTAATATAGCAAATATAGTTGTAATTCCGTTAATATTAGGAATAGGAATAGATGATGGGATACACATGATTCATAATTATATTGAAAATAAAAGTATAATTAAAATGCTAAAACAATCAGGCAAGGCCGTTATAATTACTTCAATAACGAGTATGGTAGGTTTTGGTTCATTATATTTTGTTAAAGATCCTTTAGTATCTCAAATGGGAATTTTATTATTTTTTGGTATATTATTTTGTTTAATTATCTCTTTGATAGTTCTACCAATTTTTATTCAATTATTTAAAAAATCAATTTTTGAATAAAACATCTCTTCTCCAAAATTTAATTAATTGAATTTAGTTGAAAAAATCGGATAAAAATAGTATAATTATAATTGTAATTGTTAGAAATATAACTTTTTCTTTTGAAAACATCTATTACTAAAGGAGGGGATATAAATGGATGAAAGAAAACACGAACATCATGAACATTCTGGTCATGAATCTATGAAACACGAACATCATGAACATTCTGGTCATGAATCTATGAAACACGAACATCATGAACATTCTGGTCATGATCATCATAGTCATCATGAACATATGGTTGCAGATTTTAGAAAACGTTTTTGGATTTCTTTAATTCTAACAATACCAGTTTTAGTATTATCACCATTAGTCCAAAAATTATTTGGACTTTCAGATGCTTTACGTTTTCCAGGGGATTTATATGTTCTTTTTGGAATATCAACAATAATATATTTTTATGGTGGTTATCCATTTTTAAAGGGTTTTTATGAAGAGTTAAAAGCAAAAAGACCAGGAATGATGACTTTAATAGCTGTGGCTATAAGTACCGCATATGTTTATAGTAGTACAGTTGTATTTGGATTAGAAGGAGAAATATTCTTTTGGGAGCTTGCAACGTTGATAGACATTATGTTATTAGGACATTGGATTGAAATGAAATCGGTAATGGGAGCATCTAGAGCTTTAGAAGAACTAGCAAAACTGATGCCTTCCGATGCGCATAAACTTATGCCAGATGGTTCTTTGGTAGATATACCTCTTGAAGAATTAAAAACAGGAGATATTGTTGTTGTAAAGCCAGGAGAAAAAGTACCAGCAGATGGTATTATAATTGAAGGAGAAAGTTCTTTAAATGAATCTATGCTTACTGGAGAAAGTAAACCAGTAACTAAAAAGAAAAATGATCTGATTATTGGTGGTTCTATTAATGGAGAAGGTTCCTTAAAAGTTAAGATTAAGAACACCGGAAAAGATTCATATCTTTCTCAAGTTATAGAACTCGTGAAAGAAGCTCAGGAAAGTAAATCAAAAACACAGGATTTAGCTAATCGTGCTGCAGTATGGTTAACAGGTATAGCTTTATCTGCTGGTGCGTTGACATTTTTTGTATGGACCTGGATAATGGAAAAAAGTTTTGTATTTGCGCTTGAAAGAACAGTTACTGTTATGGTTATAACTTGTCCTCATGCTCTTGGTTTGGCTGTTCCGCTTGTTGTTGCAGTATCAACTGCAATTTCTGCAAAAAATGGATTACTTATTAGAGATCGTGTAGCTTTTGAAAGAGCACGAAATATTCAAGCAATTGTTTTTGATAAAACAGGAACACTTACGATGGGGAAATTTGGTGTAACTGATATTATTAACCTATCAAAAGATATGACTGAAGAAGATATTTTAAATTATGCTGCTTCAATAGAATTACATTCTGAACATCCAATAGCTAAAGCTATAGCTAATGCAGCAAAAAATCGTATGAAAGTAGATAATTTCAAAGCAATACCTGGAAAAGGTGCTGAAGGAAATGTTGAAGGAAAACATGTTATGGTTGTTAGTCCAGGGTATTTAAGAGAAAATAATATAAAAGTTGAAAATAAGAAAATTGATGAGTTACATTCGGCTGGAAAAACAGTTGTATATGTATTAATCGATTCAGAATTAAAAGGAGCTATAGCTCTTGCTGATATAATAAGACCAGAATCAAAAGAAGCAATAGCTAAATTAAAAGAAATGGGAATAAAATGTATGATGCTTACAGGAGATAACAAACAAGTTGCAAAATGGGTTGCCGATGAATTAGGACTTGATGAATATTTTGCCGAAGTTTTACCACATGAAAAATCTCAAAAGATAAAAGAAATTCAATCAAGAAATTTAGTTGTAGCAATGACAGGAGATGGTGTAAATGATGCACCAGCATTAGTTCAAGCTGATGTTGGAATTGCCATAGGGGCAGGAACAGATGTAGCTGTGGAATCAGCTGATATTGTTCTTGTTAGAAGTGATCCTAGAGATGTTGTTGCAATTATTGGTTTGGCAAAAAATACTTATAAGAAAATGATAGAAAATTTATTATGGGCAACAGGGTACAATGTAATTGCTATTCCTTTAGCTGCAGGTGTACTTTATAATTGGGGTATTCTTTTAAGTCCGGCACTTGGAGCAGTATTTATGTCATTAAGTACAGTTATTGTTGCAATAAATGCAAAACTTTTAAAATTAGAGAAATAAATCTTTTTTTACAAAACACCCTGATTTTCAGGGTGTTTTGTAATATATTTTTAAATTTAAATTTAAAAATATTTATTATAATTATTTTAAAACCCTATATACGAGGGGAGGTGTTTTTGTGATTAAAGTTTGTAAAAATAATAAAGGTATAGAAGAATTTATAGAATATTTAAAGAAAAAAAACATTGAATATTCAATAGAAAACTGTTTAGATGAATGTAAGATTTGTCATTCTAAATTATTTTTCAAAAAAAATGAAGATACTATTATTGCAGATAGTACTGAAGAATTAATAGATAAAATATAAGCTGGTATATAAAACCAGCTTATATTTTTAAAAATAAATGAATAACTATTCAAATATTTGAATAGTAAAAAAGAATTAAGTTTATAGTAATAAAAACAGTTGACTTTATAGCATTTTTTTGATATCATATATATGAACGAATATTCAAATATTCAAATATTTAAATAATAAAAATTAGTAAAATTTAATAAAGTATTGTGAACTTTGTAATTGGAGTGATATAATGACTAAATATATAATGTTATCTAATATCTTTAAAGCACTATCACATCCTATAAGATTAAAAATAATAGATATAATAGGATCACAAAATTATAATATATCCGAAATAAAAAAAGATTTGGATATTACACAATCTAATTTATCGCAACATATAAATATTTTAGAAAAAGCAGGAATAATAAAAAAGATAAAAAAAGATAATAATGTTTTATGTGAATTAAAATATAAAGATGTTATAGGAATAATCAATCTAGCTGATTATATTATAAAAAAAGAATTAGATTTATTTATAAAACTAATAAAAGAAAATGAATAAATTCTAAGGAAATTTTAAGGAAAGTATGACATACTACAGTTGAACTACCCACAAAGGGGGATGGGATAAAAATAACAAAAATAAAAGGGAGGAATTAAAATGAAGTATGGAATTTTAAAAGAAACAAATTATGAATTTGAAGAAGCTATTGAAAAATTGAATAAAGAATTACAAAAAGAAGGATTCGGTATTTTGATGAGGATAGATCTTAATGAAAAATTTAAAGAAAAATTGGATATTGATTTTAAGCGTTATACAATACTTGGAGCATGTAATCCAAAAAATGCGCACAAAGCAATATTAGCAGAAGAAAATATAGGACTTTTTTTACCATGTAACGTAATAGTATATGAAAAAGAAGGAAAAACAGTAGTAACAGCAATAAAACCGACAATAGCAATGAGTTCAGCAGAAAATAAAGCAGTATATGAAATAGCAAAAGAAATAGAAGAAAAGTTAAGTAGAGTAATTAATAATCTATAAGAAGGGAGGTGAAGAAATATGATGCATGGATGGGGATGGTCAGGATTTGGACCATATAGTTATGGTAGTTATGGAATAATAGGATCGCTAATAAGTTTCATGTTCATGATAGGATTGCTTATAGTAGTATATATAATATTAAAAAAGATATTTATAGATAATAATAATTTTAGTAATATTAGTAAAAGAAAAGAAGAAAAAGATATATTAAAAATATTAAATGAAAAGTTAGTAAAGGGAGAAATAACAGAAGAGGAATATATAAGAAAAAAAGAATTAATAATAAAAAATATAGTATCTTCAAAAATAGGCTCAAAATGATGTAAATGCAAAGTAAAAAAAATTACACGGAAGTAAAGCAAAAGGAATTGAATACAGAAAAGAGTTGAAGGGACAAAAAATAGATAAAAGGAGATAAAAGAAGTAAAAATGCAGTAGAGAAAATATAAAACAAAAGAACGAATCAAAATGATTCGGTGGATTAAAAGGTTGAATTTCAATAAAAATAAAATAATAATTAAATAGTAAATATGTATATTATCTCCGAACAAAAGCAGAACGAGTTGATTTAACAGAAGTAATTAAATCATCATATCCCATATCATGAGCTAAAAAAGCAGAAGCAATAAAAAAGAGATTAATAAGATTAGCATCAAGAGAAACAGAATTAATAAAGCGTAATTTAGTATGGGATAAAATAGATTCTAACTTAGAAAAAAGGGATTCAATAAGAACACGTTTAGAATAATTCTTTTTAAAGAAATTAGAATTTCTAAGAAGAGACATTCTAAAATTATCCTTTGAATAATTTTGATAACGATAGCAATTTGATTTTGAACAAGAATTAGGTCTATTATGTTCATCAAAAGGACACAACATTTTTCTTCGCAAAAAATACAAAAAATAATATTAAAAAATTATAATAAAAAACAAAAGAATCATACAGCTTGCGCAGCATGTTTAGGGAAAGAATCAACAGATAAAAACTCAGTAGAAATAAACCCAGAAGAAATACCTTTAAATAAAAGATCAGAAATAAGAGAATAAATAATAGAAACATCAAAAGACTTTCTAAAATTAGAAAAAGTAGATTCAGAAGGTACATAATGATTAATAGGATCAAAACCAATAGTTTGAGCTAAATAAGGATTAGAATAAAGCTCATCAATAAGAGTGGAAATAGAAGAAATATTTTTAATAATTTTAAATAAAAGAGCTTTAATCATAGAAACAGGAGAATAACCCGTTCTACCAACACCGGAATTTTTAATTTCAGGAACAATAGACCAATTAATATAATCAAAAATAGTAAGGATATAAGCAAAAGAAGAATTAGATTTCATATAATCATCATATACAAAATCAAGATAAAATTGTTTAGGATTATTACTCATGGTTTAACCTCCCTGCAAAAGAGAATTATTTTATTTTACTGAATAAAATTATTATTTAACGTAATTATATTATACACCAGGGAGGTAAACCTCTTAACAAGATAAGATGAAAGTATTGTAAACAATATAGTTTCAGAATTTTTGAAGATGCTATAATAAAAAATATAAAGTGAGGTGAGAAAAAATGATGATTTTTGGATTTCTATTAATAATATTGGTAATATGGTATATAATGAAAAATCCTGATGCAGCAAAAAAGATGGGAGATTTAACAAATAATACAAATGATTCAAAAAAAGAAGCGTTGAGAATGCTAAATGAAAAATTTATAAATGGCGAAATAACAGAAGAAGAATATTTAAGAAAAAAGAAACTTATTGAATAGGAGGTGAAAGAATGAAAAGCAAAATAATAATGGGAATAATTTTAATATTTAGTTTATCATTAATCTATGCACATGGTGGAAATATAGAAACACCAATAAATGGAAATTATAGAGAACCATTATCAATAAATATAGAATTAAAAATAATAGAAATAAATAACCAAAAACCAGAAATATTAGCAGTAGATGAAAAAGGAAAAAACTATATATTAAGAATGGAAAATATATTAATGTTTTACGAAGATATACCGATAGAAGAAGAAAAAGAAATAAAAATAGAAGCAATAAAAATATATAGCTTTTCAAAAATAGAAGAATTATTAGTAACATCAATAGAAATAGATAACAAAGAATATGTAACCCCAAAAAAAATAGTTTATAGAATGATGGACATGATGGGAAGATACGGTTATCCTGGAATGATAGATGATAATTATAATATGATGAATAGTCCTTATAATTATTTACCTAATAACAAATAACAGGATAAAGATGAAATGAATTTGTAAAAAGATAAAAACATAATCTGGGGAACCCAGCTTATGTTTTTAAAAATAATTATGTTTTTAAAAATAATAATGAACAAGTATTCAATTGTTTGAATAGTAAAAAAGAATTAAGTTTATAGTAATAAAAACAGTTGACTTTACAGCATTTTTTTGATATCATATATATGAACGAATATTCAAATATTCAATTAAGGAGGAATGAATATGGAAAAAAAGGAGTTTATCCTTGAAGGTTTAGATTGTGCTAGCTGTGCGGCAAAAATTGAAGAAAATGTAAAAAAACTCAATGACGTTGAAGGAGTTACTGTGAATTTTATTACTAAAACTTTAACAGTAAAAGTAAATGATGAAAATAAAATAAAGGAAATTGAAAATTTAGTAAAAAAAATAGAACCAGAAGTAGAGATATATGAGAAAGAAAATAAAAATGATCATAATCACGAACATAGTCATGAACATGGACATAATCATGGAGAAAGTTTTAATAAAAAATTTGAAATTATAAGATTATTTTCAGCACTTGCTGTATTTATAACAGCTCTTCTTTTAAAGGATCCGTTTTATTTAAAAGTTATATTATATGTTGTAGCATATTTAATATCTGGGGGTAAAGTTTTAAAAAGATCATTCAAAAATATTTTAAGAGGAAATGTTTTCGATGAAAACTTTTTAATGAGTATAGCGACACTTGGTGCTTTCGCAATTGGAGAATATCCAGAAGCTGTTGGTGTAATGGTATTTTTTGAAATTGGGGAATTATTACAAGATCTTGCTGTAGATAATTCTAAAAGATCTATTAAAGCGCTTTTAGATATAAGACCGGATTATGCGAATTTATTAAAAAACGGTAAAGAAGTTAGAGTATCTCCAGAAGATGTAAAAAAAGGTGATTTGATAGTAGTAAAACCCGGAGAAAGAATACCTCTTGATGGTGTAATTATAAAAGGAAATTCAATGGCAGATACATCAGCTTTAACAGGTGAATCTCTTCCAAAAAGTATAAAAGAGAATGACGAGGTAATGAGTGGGTTTATAAATTTAAATGGTTTGATAACAATAAGAGTAGAGAAAGAATATGCAGAATCGACAATATCAAAAATTCTTGATATGGTAGAAAATGCTGCTGCAAAAAAAGCAAAGACAGAAAAACTTATAACTAAATTTGCAAAATACTATACACCAGTTGTTGTATTTTTAGCTATAGCTTTAGCAACTATTCCACCGTTGTTGACAGGAGCTCCGTTTAATGAATGGATATATAGAGCTCTAATATTTCTTGTAATTTCATGTCCATGTGGTCTTGTAGTATCGATACCTCTTGGTTATTTTGCAGGTGTAGGCGGTTTGTCTAAGAGAGGTGTTCTAGTAAAAGGAGGAAATTATTTAGAAGTTTTGAAAAATTTAAATACGATTATTTTTGATAAAACAGGTACTTTAACGGAAGGTGTTTTTGAAGTAGTTGAAATAAAAACATATAATGGAGTAAGCGAAGATGAGATTTTAGAAATAGCAGCATATGCTGAAGAGCATTCTAATCACCCTATTGCAGATTCAATAAAGAAAAAATATGGAAAAAAATTTGAAAAAAGTTTTATAGAAGATTATGAAGAAATATCTGGTCATGGAATAAAAGCGAGGATTAAAGGAAAAGATGTTCTTGTAGGAAATAAAAAGTTAATGGATAAATTTAATATAAACATACCTGAAATTAATTTTAATGGAACAATTGTTTTTGTTTCTGTAAATGGAATGTTTGTTGGATACATAGGAATTTCAGATAAGATTAAACCAGGTGTAAAAGAAGTTATTAAAGAATTAAAAAAATTGGGAGTTAAAAAGACAGTAATGCTCACAGGGGATAATGAAAAAGTTGCAGAAGATGTTGCGAAAAAAATAGGACTTGATGAATATTTTGCAGAATTGTTACCAGGAGATAAAGTGAAGTTTTTTGAAAAATATAATGATGGTATATCAACAGCATTTGTTGGAGATGGAATAAATGATGCACCAGTGTTAACTAGAGCAGATGTAGGAATTGCAATGGGAGGACTTGGTTCAGATGCAGCAATTGAAGCAGCAGATGTTGTAATAATGGATGATGATGTTTCAAAGTTAATAGATTCTATTAAAGTCTCAAGAAAAACTATGAAAATAACATGGCAAAATATAATTTTAGTATTAGGAATAAAAATATTATTTTTAGTTCTTGGAGCTTTAGGGTTAACAGATATGTGGGGCGCAGTTTTTGCAGATGTTGGTGTGACTCTTATAGCTATTTTTAATTCATTGAGAATTTTAAAAAAATAGAAAAATATAAAAATATAAAAAATATAAAATGAAAATAGACCGAGTAATCGGTCTATTTTTAAAATCAAGATTGTTTTTTGAAAAACTTTTGAAAGTTACAGTGCAGAATATGAAAATTATAAATATTATTCTTTTTTATTACCTTATCAGGAGTATATTTATAATATTGTTATTGACCCAATTTTTTTGATTTATTGTCCAAAGATGATTCATATAAAAAAGCGACAAAATTTTTTAAAAGCGTTGATAATCAATCATGGGAATTGTGGGGATAAAAAATATTTTAATTATATAAATAATATTTCAGAAAAATTGAAAGATATGAATCATATTGATGTCATTTCTATTTGATAAAAATTTACAATTTAAAAGAATAAAAAAGTAAGTTAAATAAAAAGTATTAAAATTATTAAATGTGATTTTAATTTAAATCAATATAGTACAAACCTCAATATCTTTAAATTTATTATGAAAAATTTAAAGAAAAAAAGTAATGATAAATATTTTTTCAAAAAAAGGAGAGCTTAATTATTAGCTCTCCTTTTTTAAGATAAATTTATATGTTTTAATGTTTCCCCACATATCTTTTAATATCAATTCTGCTAAAGCTTTATTACCTAAAGCAAAAAGAATTTCATTCCATCTATTTACTTTGATTGGAGTAATATTTGATGATGAGTAAAGTTTTATCCAATAGTTAAATATTGTTGAACCATAGCCAAAAACTGAACCAGGCGAATACATTTCATCTTGTCGTATTTGATCAAATTCAATTTTATATATAAGCTCATCATTAATTTTTAGTGAAATAGATTTTGGTATTATACGTGTATTTTTTCCAAGAAATTGTAGTATATTAACTTCAAGTTTTGGTACAGTGTAAAAAGGAATTTCTACTAATTCATTTTCTTTTAATTCAATCGTATTTTTTCCTGATCGTATTTTTAAAGCCATTAATTTTTTTTCTCTTAGTTCAGTATAATCAACAAATTCAATAGCATCTTTTATTATTTCATTATTTTTGTTTCCTGATTTTAAATTTTTTCTAATTTCAAAATGAACATTTGGAACAGTAGCTTCCCCGCTTTTTCCAGAAAATCCAATAACTTCTCCTCTTGAAACCATT
>NZ_BAAHYY010000022.1:0-36847 GCF_054657315.1 Marinitoga arctica
TGTAAAAATAGGAATGGTTATAAACGCCATTCCTTTTAATAAAAAATCTGTTGCCATATACCATATTCCAGATTTTATTGTTACACTATTTTTTATTCTTTTTATTATTTGATTTATTTTTCATCACCACTCATTACAACAATTTTTTATAATATTCCCATTGACCAATATCTATCATTTTTTCTTTTGATTTATATATCTTAATTTTTTTATTTTTATTTTTAGCTCTTTTTAATAATTCTGGCATATCTATTTTTTCATTTAATTCTATTAAATTAATAATATTTGGATTTATAACATAAATTCCAGTATTAACATAAAACTTATAATTTGGTTTTTCTTCAATTTTGATATAATTGTTTTCATCATCAAAATCTAAAACACCATAAGCTATATCTACCTTTTCTCTTGCGGAAATTATTGTTATATCAGCTTTTTCTCTTACATGGTATTCTAATATATCTGAAAAATCAACTTTTAATAAAACATCACAATTTGCTATAAAAATAGGTTTTTTTATATTATATAGTTTAAGATATGATATACTTCCAGCTGTTCCTAAAAAATCTTTTTCTTCTATATATTGGATGTTATACTTTAATTCTGTAAAATAACTCTTTATCAATTCTTTTTTATAATTCACGCTTAATATGAATTCATCAAATCCTGAATTAATAAATTGCTCCATTATTTTCTCTATGATTGTTTTATCCTTATAAGGCACCAACGGTTTTGGTATTACCTTTGTTAATGGATACAGTCTTGTTCCTTTCCCTCCAGCCATTATTAATACCTTTGTTTTTAACTTTGATAATTCTTGAAAATTTAAGGGTATATGAAAAAGCTTTATTATTTCCATTTTCTCATTTAAAAGGGGTAAAAATTCCACATTATATTTTAAATAATCTTGGGTTATATTTTGATTATGTTTTCTCTCTCTAATATATTTAAAATGTTTATTCATTAAATCTGAAGCTTTAATTTTTGAAATATCTGTTTTTGTATTGTACAAATATCGCCTTATATCCCCATCTGTTATCGTACCAATCAATTTTTTATTTTCCAAAACAAATAAAATTTTATACGGAGATTTATTTAAACTTTCTACAATTTCATCAAAATTAGCATTTTTTTCTATTGCAACATAATCTTTAATCTCTCTTATTTTCATTATATTCCTCCATTAATATTTCAGCTAATTTTAAATCAATATAATTATCAATATCTATTGAGCGTTCTTTTGGCATTATATAAGCATAACTTTTTTCGCTATAAAAATCTTGTGTTTTTATAAAATGGCTAATTTTAGAAATATATATTGCTCCATTTATTCTGTAGAATTTTGGTAAATCTTGCCTTCTTTTATTTTTGAATTCCTCCTTAATAAAATTAGATAAACTCAAATCTTCCGGAAGAGTATTACTAAATAATGGAGAATGTTCTACTTCACACACACCCACAATAGAATTTGCACATTTTTTAAATAACAATTCAACTGCATTTATTATATCTTCCGACTTTCTTAATGGTGATGTTGGTTGTAATAACATAAAATAATCAAAATTTATATTTCTGTTTATATAATAATTCAATGTGTGAAGAATAACATCTTTGCTATTGGCCGTATCAGTTGATAATTCGGCAGGTCTTAAAAAAGGAATTTTTGCTCCACATTCTTTTGCAATCTTTGAAATTTTATCTGAATCTGTTGTAACCATAATTTCATCAAAAATCTTACTTTCTTTTGCTGCTTCTATAGTATAATTTATTAATGGTTTGTTATTCAGTTTTATTATGTTTTTATTTTTTATTCCTTTTGAGCCACCTCTTGCTGGTATTATTGCTAAAAATCTTTTATTCTTATACATATTATCTTTCCTCCATAAAATGATTCCATGTAAATCCCTCATCAATTCTTATTTCCTTAATTAATTTTTTTCCTATTATTATATCTAGAAATTCAGGACTTAAGCCATTATTTGTTCTTTTTATTTCAATATCATCATTTTTTAAAATTTCTCCTGGCATCATATGTCTTTTTGCTACAATTTTTTTTCTTACAACTTTTTTAATTTTTAATTCACTTTTATTAGTTTTTTTTATACCATTACCCAAAGCTTTTTCTATATTTCTTATAGCCTTCACCATATCTTTTAATTCATTTGGTTCTAAAGAGGCCTTATGATCTGGTCCGGGCAGATTTTTATCAATTGTAAAGTGTTTTTCTATTATTTTCGCTCCCATTGCTACAGCTGCAATAGGCACTTCAATTCCTAAAGTATGATCAGAATATCCTACTGGTAATTTAAAAGCTTCTTTCAACGTTAACATTGCTTTTAAATTTACTTCTTCAAATGGTGTTGGATAATTAGTTGTACAATGCAAAAGATATATCTCTGCATCGCTATTTACACTATATATTACGTCTAAAGCTTTTTCTACTTCTCCTAATGTTGCCATCCCTGTTGACATTATTATTGGTTTGTTTTTTTCTGCTATAAGCTTTAAATATGGGATATTCACAATTTCACCTGAAGGAATTTTATAATACGGCACTAAATCATCCAAAAAATTTACACTTTCATTATCAAATGGTGAAGATAAAAATTCAATTTCTTTTTCATCACAATATTTTTTTAGGTTGATAAAATCTTCATATTTTAATTCAAAAGTTTTTATCATATCAACTTGTTTTATTTCTTTATTTAAGTTTTTCTTTTGATATGTTGCCATTTCAGTATATTTTGAAACAAACTTTTCAGCCTTAAATGTTTGAAATTTAACAGCATCTGCCCCCGCCTCTTTTGCCATATCTACTAATTTATATGCAAGATTAATATCTCCATTATGATTTACACCAGCTTCTGCAATAATATACACTTTATTTTTTAACATAAACATCCCTACCTTCAAAGTATAAAATCTATATCAAAAAATTCCTTTTTTGTTTTTAATTTGTTATTTTTTATATATTCTCTCATTATATCGTATATCTTTTGCGTTGCTCCATATTGATCATATGGATTCATAATAGATTTTCTATCAATACTTTCAGCAATCTGTACAGCCTTTAATAGCTCTTTTTTTATTGGTTTTGCATCTATTATACTATTTCCCTTTACTCTACCTTGCTGCCTTTCTCCAATATTGATTGTTGGAATTTTAAAAGAGGGTGCTTCTATTAAACCACTAGAAGAATTTCCCATTACGATATCAACATATTGCATTGTTGACAAATATTTTAACGTACCAAGGTTTGTTACCGCGAGAATCTTATTAGGATATTTTAATGAAAACTCATCAATATATCTATTTATTTTTCTCCCGCCCTCATCGGCATTACTCTTTGTTATTATTATGCTATAATCGCCATTTATTAAGTCTTCTAATGCTTTAAAAATTTCTTTTAATTCAACATCTAATTTATCTTTATTAAGGGTAACAGGATGATATGTAAATAAAATATTTTTCATTCCAAATTTAAAACCTAATTCTTTTTCTAATTCTTCTTTTTTTAACAATTTTAATTTTCTTATATTATCCAACCCTATTGCTCCAACATTAAACACTCTTTCTGGAGATTCACCTAATTGAATAACTCTTTTTCTATATTCTTCTGTAGATGTAAAATGTAAATAGCTCAATTTTGTTATTGAATGTCTTATACCTTCATCTAACGCTCCTTCTGTCCTTTCTCCACCATGCAAATGAACAATTGGAATGTTCATTATATATGCTGTTATTGCAATTGACAATGCTTCAAATCTATCCCCCAATACAATTAAAACATCAGGATCTAATCTTTTTAAAGCATCTGAAAAACTTATTAACCCTAATCCTATAGATTTATTTATACCAATGGCATCATCGCTTGATAATAATATTTCCACTTTTTCGTTTATTTCAAACCCATCTTTTTCAATGTCTTTATAAGTTAATCCAAACTCAGGAGAAAGATGCATTCCTGAAACAATTATTTGTAATTCAAATTCATTTTCTTCTTTTATTTTTCTCATTAAAGGATATAATAAACCATATTCAGCTCTTGTTCCTGTAAAAATACATATTTTGTTCATTTTAAAGCTCCTCTTTATTGGTTTCTTTATAATAAAATTTATACCCCTCTATTTCTATATAAGCTCCTGTTCTACCTGGATATTTTGTTGCATGTATTCTTTTTTCTATTTCATGTTTGTCCATTTCAAAATCAATTCTACATAATTCTTCAAAATCTTTTTTTGTTAACGCTTTCTTTTTCCATTTTTCTCCAGAAATTGGTAACCGTTCTTTATTAATTATTTTATCAATAATATCATAAAAAAGAACTAGTAAATAAGATAATGTCCTATCTTGAAGGCTTTTTACTGTTTCATTTTTGTTTATTGGAAATCTTATAACTTTAATTATTTGCCCAGCATCTATTTCTTTTGAAATATAATGTGAAGTTACTCCATATAATTTACTTTCTTCGTATAGAGCAAAGTTATACCCTCCTGTTCCTGGATATTCTGGAGGACCTGGATGAAAATTAATCGCTTTTTTAAAATTGTTAATTACTTTCTCCGGGATTATCCAAGGAGATAAGAAACTTATCAATAAATCACCTTTTTCATTTATTAATTCTTTAGGAAACTTTTGATATTTTTTATTTGACGAAGCTATTTTTACATTTTCGTAATTAAAGTTATTAATCAAATATTTTTTTGCTTCTTCTGTCCAAAAATTCTTTTTTGATAAAAAGAGTACTTTCATTTTTCTACACCACCATTTATCTTTTTTATATATTTCGCAACAAATTCAATATCTTTTTCTGTTAAATTTGTGCTGCAAGGTATATTTAATATTTTTTCCCAATAATATTTTGCCTTTTCTATTTTATAAGCATAGTTTTTTTCAAATGGTTTTTGTAAATGGTTTAAATACCATATAGGTCTTGTTTCAATTCCTTCTTTTCTTAAGCTTTTTAATAATTCATCTCTTAATATTTTATCATTTTCTATAAATAATGAGTAAAACCAATAATTAGGTCTTGTATTTTGTTTGAAATTCAATAATTTTAAACCTTCAATATCTGAAATCAATTTCTTATAGAGTTTATAATTTTTTGTTTTTATTTCAATAAAATTTTCCAATTGTTCAAGTTGAGCTACTCCAAGCGCTGCTTGTAAATTTGTCATTCTATAATTATAACCTATTTCATTATGTATATAATATAACGGATCATCTTTTGATTGGGTAGATAAATACTTTGCTTTTTCTGCAATACTTATATCTTTTGCAACAAGCATTCCTCCCCCACCAGTTGTTATTATTTTATTTCCATTAAATGAATATACTCCTATATCTCCTATTGTTCCAGCAAATTTCCCTTTATATTTTCCATCTGTATATTTTGTTCCCAACGCTTCTGTTGCATCTTCTATAACTTTTAAATTATATTTTTCTGCTATATACATTAAATTTTCCATATCTGCCATATTACCAAATATATGAACAACTATTATTGCTTTTATAAGATTTCCTGTATTTTTGTTTTTTAAGCCTTTTTTCGTCATTTCGCATTCTTTCTTAATAAATTCTTCTAATTTATTAACATCTATATTTAGCGAATCATCACAATCCATAAATATCGGTTCAGCATATAAATATTTAACAGGATTTACTGCGGCTATAAATGTTAATGTTGGAACTATTACTTCATCTCCTGGGTTAACCCCTAATAATTTTAATCCAAGATGAAGACCTGCTGTCCCACTCTGAACTGCAACTGCTTTTTCAATATTTAAATACTTTGATATTTCTTCTTCAAATCTTGTTATGTATGAACCACCTGTTGACACCCACGTGGACTCAACAGCATCTAACACATATTCTTTTTCTTTTCCAATGAAATTTGGTACTGACAATGGTATGTATTTCATGCCTTCACCTTCTAAACATTATATATATCAACTTTAAAATATTGCATATTTTCTTTTATCCACTCTATTGTTTCTTTTAATCCTTCATCCAGTGTGTATTGAGGTTTCCATCCCGTTAGTTTCATTGCTTTTTCTGGATTTGATAAAAGCCTTTCAACTTCGGATTTTTGTGGTCTTAGCCTTTGTTTATCTGTTACTATTTCAACTTCTTTACCTGTTAAATTTATTAGCTTTTTTGCTAAATCTCCTATTGATATTTCTTTTCCAGTTCCTAAATTAAATACATCTCCTATAGTTTTTTCATGTAAGCCAACTGTTATAAATCCATTAGCTGTATCTTTTACATAATTTAAATCCCTTGTTGGTGTTAAATTACCTAATTTAATTTGTTTTTTACCGGCTAATATCTGAGATATTATTGTAGGGATAATTGCTCTTGCTGATTGTCTTGGTCCATATGTGTTAAACGGTCTTATTATTGTTACAGGCAATTCAAATGATCTATAATAACTTAAAGCTAAATGATCTGCTGCCGCTTTCGAAGCTGCATACGGTGATTGTGGATTATATGGATGATTTTCGTCTATTGGAACATATTGTGCTGTTCCATATATTTCACTTGTAGATGTATGTATTACTCTTTGTATATTTAATTTTCTAGCTGCTTCTAATACATTATACGTTCCTTCTGTATTAGTTTTTATATATGCAAGCGGGGAAATATATGAATATGGTATTCCTATTAATGCTGCTAAATGAAAAACTACATCTACATCTTTCATTGCATCATACACACTATCATAATCTCTTATATCTCCTGTATATATTTCTATATCTTTTAAATATTTTGATTTCTCAAGCCATCCCCAATTATTTTGAAAATTATATCTTACAAATGCTTTTACATTATATCCTTTTTCCACAAGCATTTCAGTTAAGTGAGAACCTATAAAACCTTCTGCGCCTGTTACTAATACTTTCATTTTTTCACCTCAATTCCTATTTCATCTTTTAAAAATTTTATATAGTTTTCCTTCCAATTTTTATTCCAAAAATAATTTATATCATAATTTTTTTTAGATTTAATATCATTTTTTATCATTTCATATAATTCATTAACGTCATTAAACCATATTCCAATTTCTTTTGGTATATAAGCTTCTGAAAGAGGATGTTGGTATATATATACAGGCTTATTTAATGCTACTGCTTCAAATATCGTTGTTGAATATATACTCACTATATAATCTGATATATTTATTAGTTCATATATATCCTCATCTTTTTTTATTATAATATTATTGTAATTTTCTAACTCTTTATACCTTTCTTCAAATGCAACCTTTCCAGGATGTAATTTAAAAATTATTTCATAATCACTGGATAATTTTTTAGATAATTCTTTTGCTATTTTTACATAAATATTTGTCAATGTACCTTGAGAAATTATTAATATTTTCTTTTTATTATTTTCCTTTAATTCTTTAGAAGTATTGATTTTATTATAATTATACCAAAAATGTGGATTGCCTATAGTTATTTTTTTTACAGGAATTCTCATGTTTTTATTCCAAAACTCACCATATGTTAAAAGATAATCAGGTAGATATTTTTTATATTCAGTATTTTTAAATATGGCATCTCCATAATTATATGCTATATGTGACTTTGTAATTAGTCCATGTTGGAATTCAACTACTTTTATGCCTAATTCTTTACTAAGTTTTATTATTATTGAATATTGCATACCAGATAATGCTGAAAAGATAAATAAAATTTTTGGTTTTAATTTTTTTAAAACATTCAAAAAATTAAAACCAAATACATAATCATTACAAAATTTTGAAAAATATCTAATTATTTTCTCTTTATCAAAAACAATAAATTTTTCAAATTCATTTTGATATAAAAAAATAATTTCTTCCAAATATCTAACAAATTTTTGGTTTATTTTAGATTTGCAATTTGAAAAAATTCTTGATTTGATTTTATAATATGTAGTAGTATTATAATTTTTTGTGTATACTTTTGAATTGAACTTCTTGCGAATACTTACTTCCTCAAAAATCATATAATTATCTCCAATAAGTTCTTCTAAATAATCATAATATATATCAAAATTTTCTTTGGAGTTAAATGTTTTTCGATTTCTAGGTTGTGAAATAACAAGTGTTTTTATATTTTTAGGAAAATTTAAATCATTTTTAATTCCCTTTAATAATATTCGAAAAAAACTATCTATTTTAATGTTTTTTTTGGTAAAAGTGTTATAATAATTAATATTTTGTTTTTGTAATAAAAGCATAGATAAAAAGTTGGTTCTAATATAGGGATATATGTGAATTTTTCCTACCTTAAATTCCAGTAATTTATTAATATTTTTCGATTCAAATTCCAGTAATTTATAAAAAAAGCTCAAATATTTCATTATTTATACTCCCTTCCAATATTTTAAGATTACTAACATATTCAAACTCACAATTATAAACATTATTAACTATTATAACTTATTTAGGAATAATATCTATAACATTATTCTCTATATAAAAACTTGTTGATTTGATTGTAATAAATTATTATTAGGATTTTAGATTGAAATATACGATTACTTTATCTTATATTTATACTTCAAATTCCATAAAATTTTTCATTATTTTTTTAATCTGATTATATTTTTCTTAAAATTTTCATAACTTTTATTTAAATCAAACTTTTCCATCATAAATTCTTTGGCATTTTTTCCGATTTTTTCACGAAGATTTGTGTCATTATATAATTTTATAATACCATTTATATATTCTTCTGACCTTTCACAATGAATATAACTTACACCATGTTCAGCAGGAATTCCTTCAATTCCAATATGGTTTGTTAAAACTGGCAATCCAGCATTCATACCTTCCAATACTTTAATCTTTATTCCCGCACCATAGATTAATGGCACTACCATACAAACCGATCTTTCAAAATATTTTGATGGATCTGGAATATATCCAGTAAATATTATAGTTTTATCATTTTTATACTTATTTATAAATTTATTTGAAATCCCACTTCCAACCACATAAAACTTTAAATTTTCTTTTAATTTTTCAGGTATGTTCTTCCAGACATTTTTTATAAACCATTCAACTGCTGTAAAATTCTCCATTCTGGACATTGCTCCAAAAAAAAGAATTCCATCTTTCTTCACAATTTTCTTATTAAAATAATATCTGTTGTAATATGGGGTAATAACTTTAATTTTTTTATCTTTTAATTCATCATTTTCAATTAACAAATCGTAATCTTTTTTATTATAGACTACTATTAAATCAACCTTATTTAAAGTTTCTATTTCTTTTTTCCTAAAATTTTCATATATTTTTTCAATATTAATAAATTTATATTTCTTCTTATATAATTCTATTTTTCTATAAAATCCCAAATAAGAAACATCTTGTTCACTAGCAATTATTTTTGAATTTGGGAATATTCTTCTTACTTCATCTATTAATAATACAATTTGAGTCCAATCTAATATAATAATATCTGGATTATATCCATCACTAGCTGCATTATGCAGTGATTTAATTAATATATCTTTAATTGAAAAACTCGTAATCCAAAATTCACTTTTTTTCAGCATAATTATTCTTCTTAAAATTCTATTTTTTAAAAAATATTTACCTTTATGAAAAAAGCTTTTTTCGATTTTATACGAAAAATTTTTTGCATTTGAATATTCTTTTTCCATTAAATTTTCGTTTTCACCATAAAAGTTTGAAATAATATAACTCATTTCAAACTTCCCATCATTATAGAATTTTTTAAAATAATAATTAAATGTTTGCCCTCCTGCATGAGACACTTTATCGTGAATCCCAAAAGGAGATATCCATAAAATTTTAATCTTCATCTTTACACCTCAAATATTCCATATATTTCCATATTTCAAATAATACAACTCTATATTATCAACCTTATCATTATCACCAATCATTATAGAATTTTTAATATTTATTCTATAATCTTCACAAGCTTTCAATAACATTCCAGGATTTGGTTTTCTTAGCAATGAATATTTTTTATATTTTTCTATTATTCCTTCAGAATGATATGGACAATAATAATATCCATCTATTTTTACTCCATTTCTTTTGTAATATTCTATAATATATTTTGTCGTTTTTATTGATTCTTTTTCTGTGAATTTTCCTTTAGCAATTCCAGCTTGATTTGTTATTATTATTACATATTTATTTTCCTCTTTAGCTTGTTTTATTATATTAAATGTTTTTTCTATAAATTCTAAATTTGTTCCATGGACATATCCTGAATCTTTTATTATTGTACCATCTCTATCTATAAATAAAGCAGGTTTTCTTTCTTTTTTTATCCAGAGTGGTATTATTTTTTGTGCCTTTTTATAATCTTCCGGTATACCTATATCTATAAATTTTCCACCTGTTGGTAATCCATACAATTTTTTTTCTTTTATAAGTTCAGGAAATATCTCTTTTTCTATTGATACTTTTTTCTCTTTATATTTTTTATAATATTTTTCTATTATTTCTTTTTTTAAATAATATATTCCACCATTTATATATCCATCTACCCTGTTTTCTGGAAAATGTCCTTTCTCTATAAATTCCATTATTTTATAATCCTCATTTATATTTACAAATCCATATCTAGATATATTTTCACTAAATCTTAATGCTATTAAAGATTCTGATTTTTTTTCTTTTATAAAATCAAATAATATTTCATACTGTATATCAAAAAATGTATCTCCATTTATAAGTATAAATTCATCATCTATTTTTTTCCATGCATTAAATATTGCTCCACCTGTTCCTACTGGCTCTTTTTCTTTTGAATATTCTATTTTTATTCCAAATTTATTTCCATTTTCAAAATAATTTTCTATTATTTCACTTTTATATCCTGTTAATAATAATATCTTTTTAAAACCATTTTCTTTTAATATTTTTATTATATATTCTAAAAATGGTATATCATTTATTGGTGCCATGGGTTTAGGTATATCTTTAACAACACTTTTTAATCTTGTTCCTAATCCTCCTGCTAATATTACTGCTTGTTTTATCATTATTTTACCTCTCCAAATATCTCTTTTTCTACTATTTCACATATTATATGCCCTATTGTTATATGCGCTTCTTGTATTCTAGGAGTATCTTTTGAAGGAATATTTATTAAGATATCCACATATTCTTTCATTCTACCACCATTTTCTCCAGTAAATGCTATTGTCGATATGTCATTCTCTTTTGCATATTCAAATGCTTTTATTATATTTTTTGAATTTCCACTTGTACTAATCCCAACTAGAATATCACCGCTTTGTCCTATTCCTTTTAATTGTCTTACGAATATTTCTTCATATCCATAATCATTTCCAATTGCTGTTAATACCGATGTATTTACTGTTAATGATATTGATGGTAATGGATTTCTATCTAAATAAAATTTTCCCATAAATTCTGCTGCTAGATGCTGTGCATCCGCAGCACTTCCACCATTGCCACAAAATATGATTTTCTTTTTATTTTTTAATGCTTTTATTATTAACTTACTTGTTATTTCTATTTTTTTTATTAATTCTTCATTTTTTAATATATTCTTTTTCACTTCTATTGATTTTTCTATCCCTTTTTTTATTATTTCATCCATTATGCTATCCCCCTACTTCCCAAGTATGTAATCCCTTTTCTTCAAATGTATAATTTATTATTGTTGCTCCATTATTTTTTAATGCTTTTATTACGTCATATTTTTTTCCTAAATCCGCAAAGAAAAACATGAATCCTCCTCCACCAGCTCCAGATATTTTACCCCCTAATGCTCCAGCATTTTTTGCTTCTTTATACAATATATCTATATATTCATTACTTATTCCTTCTGCCATTTGTTTTTTATAATTCCATGCTTTATCCAATAATAATCCAAATTTCCCTAATTTTCCAATGACCAATGAGTTTTTAATTTCTATTGCAATTTTTTTTATTTCGTGCATTGCTTCTAATGATTTTTCATTTTTGTTCTTTACGTTTTTTATTTGGTTTTCTAGTATTTTCGATGAATTATGACTACCACCCACATATGCTAATATTAAACTATGATTTAGTTCATTTACTACATTTTCCCTTAATTTTAATGGATTTACTATTGTTTTTGAATCATAAAATTCCATAAAATTGAAACCACCAAATGCAGCAGCATATTGATCCTGTCTTCCACCTTTTATTTTTAATTCTATTCTTTCTATTTTAAAGGCTAATTCTGCTATGTCATATGGCGTTAATGGTAGATTCAACCATTCCTGAAATGCTCCGATTAACGCAACACATATTGCAGATGATGATCCCAATCCTGACCCTGGTGGTGCATCATTTTGTATATATAGTTCAAATCCTTGTTCTATTTTATAATTGTTTTTTATATGGTTAATTACACCTTTTATTAAATCTAATTGTCCATCATATGCTAAAGTTTCATCTATATCATATTTTATTGTTTTATCATAATCTATGCTTTTTATAATTATATTTTTATCTTTATTTGGTTTTAACGTTACTGTTGCATATCTATCTATTGTTGTATTTATAACGTATCCTATATATTTATCACAATACGGTGAAACATCAGTTCCTCCACCACCAAAACTTATTCTTAATGGAACACGTGAACGTATTAGCATTTTAATTGATCACCTCAGTTTTTTCTTTTTATTACTCCATCTCCCCCAAAAACCTTTTCGTAGCATCTTTCCAATTAGGCATTTCATATCCTATTGTTTCTTTTAATCCAAAATTATTTAGTACTGAGTATCCTGGCCTTTTTGCTGGTAAATCGAAGTTGTCTTTACTTGCTCTTTCTAATTTACCATTCCAGTCTATTGTTTTTAATATGTATTCTGCCCATTCGTATCTACTTGCTTTTGTGTTTGTTATGTGATATAACCCATATGCTCTTTCTTTTATCAACATATATGTTGCTTTGGCCAAATCTACTGCATATGTTGGCGCACTTATTTCATCATCTGCTATTTTTAATATTTTGTTTTTCTTGCTCCATTGTATTACTTTTTTTGCAAAGTTGTTGTTTCCTATTCCAAATACCCATGATACTCTTATTAAATAATATTTGTTTGCTATGTTTTGTATGAATATTTCTCCTAATACTTTACTTTCTCCATATTTGTTTATTGGGTTTGGTTCATCATATATTGTATATGGTTCTTTTTTGTTGCCATCAAATACATAATCTGTTGAGTAATGTATTATTTCTGCATTTATTTCATTTGCTACTATTGATAGGTTTCTTACTGCTAATCCATTTACATTATATGCTGTTTCCCATTCTTCTTCTGCTTTGTCTACTTGATTATATGCTGCACAGTTTATTATATGCGTTATATTTTTTTCTGTTTTTACTAGTTCCCTTATGTCTTTTAGTTTTGTTATGTCTAATGTTTTATGGTCTGTTGGTATATATTCTATGTTTTCTTTTTCAAATAGTTTTTGAAATTCTTGTCCTAATTGACCATTTGCTCCTGTTATTAATACTTTCATTTTTACACCTCTGTTTTTATCTGTTGCCATACATTTTTTCATAGTAGTTTTGATATTCTCCGTTTATTATTTCTTCCCACCATTTTTTGTTTTCTATATACCATTTTATTGTCTTTTTTATTCCTTCTTCAAATGTTGTTGTTGGTTCCCATCCTAATTCATTTTTTATTTTTGTTGGGTCTATTGCATATCTTCTGTCATGCCCGGGTCTGTCTTTTACGAAGGTTATTAATTCTTCTGGTTTGTTTAATTCTTTTAGTATTGTTTTTACTACTTCAAGGTTTGTTTTTTCATTATGACCACCTATGTTGTATACTTCTCCTTCTTTTCCTTTGTGTATTATTTTGTCTATTGCTATACAATGATCTTTTACATATAGCCAATCTCTTATATTTTTTCCGTCTCCATATACTGGTAATGTTTGATTGTTTAATGCCCTTATTATCATTAATGGTATTAGTTTTTCTGGAAAGTGATATGGCCCGTAATTGTTAGAACATCTTGATATTGTTACTGGCAGTTTGTATGTTCTGTGATAGGCTAATACTAATAAGTCTGCTGCTGCTTTTGATGCAGAGTATGGTGATGATGTGTGTATTGGTGTTTCTTCTGTGAAGAATAAATCAGGTCTGTCTAATGGTAAATCTCCATATACTTCATCGGTTGATACTTGGTGATATCTTTTTACTCCCGTTTTTCTACTTGCATCCATTAATACTTGTGTTCCTATTACGTTTGTTTGTAAGAATATTTCAGGATTTTCTATTGATCTATCTACGTGTGATTCTGCTGCAAAGTTTATTACTATGTCAAATTTTTCTTTTTCAAATAAATCATATATGAAGTTTCTGTCAGCTATATCTCCTTTTATGAATTTAAAGTTTGTATTTTCCATTGCTTTTTTTAATGTCGATAGGTTTCCTGCATATGTTAATTTATCTAAACATACTATTTTGTATTCTGGATATTTTTCTAGCATGTAATATATGAAGTTGCTTCCTATGAATCCTGCTCCTCCTGTTACTAGTATTTTCATTTTTCATCCCCCTGATATTTGAAATTACAATCGCTATTTTTTAAATATGGTGCGTTTTTGTCTTTTTCTGATAGTATTGGTTCTTTTATTCCATATTTTTCTAAATTCCAATCTATGTTTATTTCCGGGTCGTTGTATTTTATGCTTCTGTCATGTTCTTTTGAGTAATATTCATCTACTTTGTATTGTACTTCTACGTTATCTGTTAATGTTAGGAATCCATGTCCAAATCCTTTGGGTATTAGTAGTTGTTTTTTGTTTTCTTCTGTTAATTCTATTGCTATCCATTTTTTGTATGTTGGTGATCCTTTTCTTAAATCTACTGCTATGTCTAATATTTTTCCTTTTGTACATCTTATTAATTTTGTTTGTGCCATTGGGTAGTTTTGATAGTGAATTCCTCTTAGTGTTCCTTTGTTTGCTGAGTATGAGTGATTATCTTGAACGAAATCTATTTTTATTCCTTTTTCTTTTAAGATTTTTTTTGAGTATGTTTCCATGAACCATCCACGATTGTCTCCATATACTGTTGGTTCTATTATGTATAATCCTTTTATTTCTGTTTCTTGTATTTTCATTTTTCCAGCTCCTAGTATATTATTCTTCCTTCTGCTACTTTTTTTAGATGTTTTCCATATGATGATTTTCCATATTTTTCTGCTGCTTTTATTAGTTCTTCTTTTGTTATCCATCCATTATGATATGCTATTTCTTCTGGTGCTGATATTACTATCCCTTGTCTTTTTTGTATTGTTTTTACAAATTCTGATGCTTCTAGTAATGAGTCCATTGTTCCTGTGTCAAGCCATGCATATCCTCTTCCTAATATCTTTACGTCTAGTAATCCCATTTCTAGGTATATTCTATTTAAATCAGTTATTTCTAATTCTCCTCTTGCACTTGGTTTTAATTGCTTTGCATATTTTGCTACGTTTTTATCATAGAAGTATAGTCCTGTTACTGCGTAGTTTGATTTTGGTTCTTTTGGTTTTTCTTCTAATGATATTGCTTTTCCATTTTTGTCAAATTCAACTACGCCAAATCTTTCTGGATCATCTACGTAGTATCCAAATACTGTTGCTCTTCCTTTGTTTTCTGCTGCTTCTTTTAGTAGTTTTGTTAGGTTATGTCCGTAGAATATGTTGTCTCCAAGTATCATTGCACATTCATCATTTCCTATGAATTCTTCTCCTATTATGAATGCTTGTGCTAATCCATCTGGTGATGGTTGTTCTGCATAACTTAAATTAATCCCAAATTGATTTCCATTTCCTAATAGTTTTTTGAAGTTTGGTAAGTCATGTGGTGTTGATATTATTAATATATCTTTTATTCCAGCTAACATAAGGGTGGATAGTGGGTAATATATCATTGGTTTGTCGTATATTGGTAATAATTGTTTGCTTGTCACTAATGTTAATGGGTACAGTCTTGTTCCTGACCCTCCGGCTAGGATTATTCCTTTACGCATTGTATCACCTGACTTTTTATATATTTTATTAAAAACTACTTTATTATAAAATTATATTTTTCTATATCATAATTATTTATATAATTTAATAATATTTTAGTTGAGTTTAAAGCATTTCTATATATAAAGCGCCTCTTTTTTATTCCTTTTGAAAAAACATAATTTGTTGAATATATTTCTTTTAACAACATTGATGATGTTTATAATTATCATATTTCCTATATTTATTTCTATAATCATCTTAGACCTTGGATTTGACCATCCAAAGTGGGTCTTTAAAGTAATTAACTACTGATTGTGTTTTTTATTTTATTAATGATAATTTCAATGATTTCATTTCTTCTTATAATTTTTCTGATTTTTTCATTTCTGTGAAAAAATGAGGTTTTCTTATTTTTTGTTTAATTTCTGGTGACAAGTCGTAATTGTTCTTACTTAAATTGTAAAAAATTGAATACCAATAAAAATAATTAAAAAAAACACTTTCATTTAATTGCAAAAAGATTTGAGAAATAAAAAAAGATAATAATATAATTGTATATTTATCTTTAAATGAAATGGCTTTTTTTAAAGATATAATATTAACATATATAATTATTAAAAAACCTATCAATCCTATTTCTAATAAATATTTAATATACATACTTTCATTTACAAACAAAACATGACCATATTTAATAAATAAATTAACAGATGAATAATTACCGGGATATGTCCCGATTAGTTTAAAAAAAACATTCTTATTTATAAACTCTTCAAAGGATTTTCCCCATAAATTAAATCTCCCTATATTACTTCGATCACTTGTAGAAAAGATATCCAAAAATCTATTAACAAATGTTACAATCACATCAGTACTTATAATTTCCAAATAAAAAAATATAATAATTAATGATATTAATATTATATTTATTATTACTAACCACTTAATAATTTTTACTTTTTTCAATATATAATGATTCGAAAAAAAGAAAAGAATTTTAGAAATAATATAAATAAAAAAGAAAATGTATGCTCCTCTAGAATAAGACAAAAACATAGAAAATAATATTATAAGCTTAAAAATAATATTAATGTATTCATCAAAAATAATAACGCCTAAAATTAACCCATAACCATAAAGTAATACAGAATCACTTAAACCACTAATACGGAATAAAAATACATTATTCACATATACATAGTCATATCTCTCTATAGGAATGACATTGAAATATTGTAATAATCCATAAAAAGCATTTAATAAAATAGCAGCAATACTCAAATTTATTACAATTTTATTATTCAAAAGTCTTTTTACATCTTTATAATTTCCCAAAAAATAAAAAGGGATAATCCAATATAACAAATACGTCATAATGAAAGAAAAACTATTATTTAAATTCCTTGCCCATATAAACGAAAATAATAATATATATATATAATAAATTAATAATGTTTTTTTAATTTTTATCTTAAAATCTAGTAGCATTTTTAATGTCCATAATGAATTTATTGATAAGAAACCATATATAATGTAATACATTATATCGTTAATATTGATAAAAAATAATTTCAAGTTAAAAAAAATAAATAATAACACGATTATCAAAAAATTATTTAAATAAATTATTTTTCTCATTATTTTCACCCATAAGTTCAATAAATTTTATAAATTCTCTTATATTTTTATTTAATATAAAATCTAATAACAACGCTTCTAAAATTTTTTGTATCTTATATATGAAAATATAGATATGGCCTGCTTTTAAATACTTTTTTAAAAAAATCAAAAAACTTTTATACTTATGGTAAAACAAAAAACCTGAAAATCGTTTATTTTCTGAAGATCCTCCTTGAATATGATCAACAGTATAATTTGCATTTAAAAAACCTTTATAACCATATTTTTTCATTTGATAACCAATAATATACTCTTCGCTATATAAAAATGTATTCGAATCAAAAAACTTAATTTTTTTCATAAAATCATTTGCTATTAAAAGAAATGCACCTGAAAGGACATAAGCATCTACGCTTTTCTTAAAAGGCATTTTTGATTTATAAATAAAATCATTTGTTATATGAAAAAATAATCGTTTTAATATAGGACTTGAAATAATAATTGAATTCTTTAAATTAGGGAGTTTTCGAATTTGAACCTGTTTTTCTACTTTCTTTTTTTGTTTTAGATTGTTAATCAAAGGCATTTCCATAACATATTCTTTTCCTTTTTTTTCTAAATCATTTATTAAATTATTAAGTAAATTTTTAGTTTTAATCATAACATCATTATTCATCAGCAACAAGTATCTAAAATTATACCTTTCATAAGCATATTTTAATCCTAAATTGTTTCCATTTGAAAATCCCAAATTTTCTTTTGATCTAATTATATTTATATTTTTAAATTCTTTTTCCAATAATGATAAGTTCCCATAATCCTCTATTGAAGAATTATTATCTACAACTATTATTTGATATAATAAATTATTATGATTTTCAATAAATGATTTAATTGAATTTATTGTTAATTTTGATGAGTTATAATTTATAGTTATAACCAATAAATCTATGTCTTTTTTCAACTTTTTTATCATTTTTCCACCACCTATACACATAAAAAATTTCCATACTACTCTTTACTTAAACATATTCACCCCCTACAAGATTTGGACAAAAAATAAGAAAGTGATATCATAAAATTGAAAAAAGAAAGGGGTATTTTTTAATGAGAAAACGAACTAACTATGAACCAGAATTTAAGTTATCTGTTGTTAAAAAATATCTTTCTGATGATTCTTTAACTCAAAGAGATATTTGTGTAAAATACTCTATTCCTGATTCTATTTTTGCAAGATGTGTAAAAAAATATAAAGATTCTGATTATGATGACAATATATTTTATTCTAAAAAAGGTCGTCCTAGTTCTATGATTTCTGATATTTCTAAATCATGCTGCACAAGCTGAATGATTTTTATTATTTTCTTTTTCTGTTTTTATATAATTTTTATTTATTTTTTTACGAAGCAAGAGCTTCTGTTATATACGAATCTACTGGTATTATCAAGTCTAGTTCAGATAATACTAATGACTCTGTTGCTTTAGAGAAAAAACTTAAATATTATGAACGACTTCTTCTTGAAAAAAGAACTTCTTATTAAAATACAAGAGGATGAAATTAATTTTTTGAAAAAAAACGACAACAAAGAAAGTAACTTTTATTGGCGATTTGCTGATTATTAATAAATATACTCATTTTGGTGTTTCTTTAGACTATATACTTAATCGTTATAAATTAAACGTAGCACTTTTTATTTTAAATCAAGATTGTTTTTTGTAGTTAATCGTTATTGTAGGAAAAATAAATATTTTAAAGGTTATTCTTTGAATACTAAAGGTGAAAAGGTTTATGATGATCATATAAAAAGCTACTTGTTGATTTGTTATCAATTGATGATCCTTCTAACCCAGAGTTTTTTTACAAAACTCTGAGATCTAAGAAACTTGCAGTTGTATTTAAACAAAATACGGTATTATTATTAATCACAAAAAAATTCATAGATTAAGAAAAGAACTTAATTTAACTCGAAATTATCATCGTCATTCAAAACATCCTAAAAAAAGACCTAAAAATCATAATATTACCGGTCCTAATCAGTATTGGGAAGCTGATATTAAATTTGTTTTTACTAAAGCTAATGGATTTGTTGGTATTCTAAGTATTATTGATGCTTTTGATAGGTCAATTGTTGGTGTTTATATTGGCAACTCAATTAAAGCTAAAGATTTTATCAATACTGTTAAACAGGCTATTAAATTTAGAAATGCTACTCCTCAAAATTTGATTATTAGAACTGATAATGGCCCTCAATTCAAAGCCAACATTACTGATATATTTATGAATGAACTTAATATTATTCATGAATTCGGATACAAAAATAACCCTAACATGCTTCGCAGATTCTAGGATTTGATATTAATTCTTAATGCTTTTCTTGGTTAAGAATCAAGAAAAGCATTCATTAAATCATATCATTCAATAATTAAAAAAGAAGGAATACACGTAAATAAATACAAAACATTTGAAGAAGTAAAAATAAAAATATTATGAAATAATATTTTAGTGTATTTACAAAAATTTTTTATACATCATTTGCTTTTCAAAGAAAAGCTGTATAGAGTTATTCTACAACCGAAAAAGAATACAAATTTCAATTGATTACATAACTCCACAAGAAAATGAAAACAAAGCACTAAAATTATTAAAAAAAGGAGAAAATGGCTTAAAAGGCTATTTCTTAGTTAAAATTAGGCTGAGTCCTCTAGATTAGGTAAAAGTATGCTAACTAGAACTCAAATATTAACTTAACATTCAAATAAAATTACGATAGAGCTTCGAACTTTCTCATACATTATTTTTTAAAATATCTATTATATATTTTAATCTTTCAAACTCTATGATAGAATGATTGCCTATAAATAATCCATTTTCATGGATATAATCTGCATTTTTTAGTTCACCATATATTTCATAATTCATATAATCTATTACTTTATTTTTAGTAAAATTTCCAGCTACAATAGGTCTTACTTCTACATTGTTTTCTCTTAATTTCTTTATTACTATATTTCTTTTTCCATATAACTCATCGATTAATATAATCGGAAAGCCAAACCACGAACTTTCTCCTACTTCTTTTTGTGTTGAATAATTTTTCATATGCTTGATCTCATTTATAAAATATTCAGCATTTTTTCTTCTATTTTCTATAAAAGTATCCAATTTTTTTAATTGTTCAATTCCAATTGCCGCTTCTATTTCCAATGGTCTTAAATTAAAACCGGGTACAACAAAATTAAACATTTCATAGAATTCATCTTTATTTTTGTTGTATATTACACTATTTTCAGGTAAATTTCTTGTCCATCCGTGTGCTCTTATAGCAAGCATATAATGATATAATTCTTCGTCATCTGTTACTACTACTCCACCTTCCATTGTTGAAATATGATGTGAATAAAAGGTTGAAAATGTTCCTATTTTACCAAATGTTCCTGTGTATTTTCCCTTATATTTTGCTCCCATTGATTCGCAATTATCTTCTATTAATATTAAATCGTGTTTTTTACATATATTTATAATCTCATCAAAATCATTTGGATTTCCCAATAAATTTACTGCAAATATAGCTTTGGTTTTTTCAGTAATTGCTCTCTTTAGTTCATTTGTATCAATATTAAGAGTTTCAAAATCTATATCAACATATTTTAATTTTAAATTAAATTGAAATAACGGATAATATGTTGTACTCCATGAAACTGATGGAACTATAACTTCATCACCAGCTTTTAATTTACCAGAATATACTAATGCTGCTATTGATAATAAGTTTGCTGAAGATCCCGAATTAACCATAATTGCATATTTACTACCAAAATATTCAGCAAACTTTTTTTCAAACACCTTCGTTTTTTCTCCCATTGTGAATTTTCGAGAATCTATAACTGCTAAAATAGCTTCAACTTCTTCCTTTCCCCATGTGTCATCTGATAATTCATAATAAAAACTTTTCATCTCTTATTACCTTCCTTTTGATAATTTTCTAGAAACCACTGATAGGTTTTTTTAATTCCTTCTTCTAAATCAACTTTATGTTTCCAACCTAAATTATGAATCTTTGATACATCTAATAGTTTTTGTGGCATTCCATCAGGTTTTGTATTATCAAATTTGATATGTCCAGTATATCCAACTATATTTTTTATTAATCTTGCAAGTTCTTTTATACTTATATCATAACCTGTTCCTATATTTATAAATTCTTTGATTTCGGTATTTTTTATTAAAAATATAATAGCATCGGCTAAATCTTCAACAAATAAAAATTCTCTACGCGCATTTCCTGTTCCCCACACTTCAACATATGGTTTATTGTTTATTTTTGCATCGTGAAATTTTGTTATCAACGCTGATATAACATGAGACTCTTCAGAATAAAATTTATCTCCTGGACCATAAACATTTGAGGGCATCACGCTCATAAAATTAGTATTATATTCTTTATTATAATATTCGCATAATCTTAACCCTGCTATTTTTGCCAAAGCATAACCTTCATTAGTTGGTTCTAATTTTCCACTAAGCAAATAGTCTTCTTTCATTGGTTGGGGACATTCTCGTGGATATATACATGAACTGCCCAGGAATACAAGTTTTTTAACTCCATAATCATAAGCTGCTTTGACGACATTATTTTGTATCATTAAATTTTCGTATAAAAATTCAACTGGATAACTCATGTTAGCTTTTATCCCACCAACCTTTGCTGCTGCTAAGAATACGTATTCTGGCTTTTCTTTTTCAAAGAATTCTCTTGTTGCTTTTTGGTTGGTTAGATCTAATTCTTTGTGTGTTCTTGTTATTATGTTTGTATATCCTAAGTTTTTTAGTTTTCTAACTATTGCAGATCCAACTAGTCCTCTGTGGCCTGCTACATATATTTTTGCTGTTTTTTCCATTTTGACATCCCCTTATTTTGTTATGTATATTTTTTCTTTTGCTTTTTATTCTTTTATCCATTCGTTTCTATGTTTTTCCTTTATTGCTAGTCCTAGGTCATATTCTGTCATTTTTTGTATTAGTTCTTCAAATGTTGTTTCTGGTTTCCATCCAAGTTTTTCTTTTGCTTTTGTTGGATCTCCAAGGAGTATTTCTACTTCTGTTGGCCTAAAATATTTTGGATCTACTGCTATTATTTCTTGTCCTTCTTTTAAGTGTTCTGTGTTTATTTCAAAGTTTTTTAGGTCTGGATGTTTTGATTTTATTTTTTCTATTATTTCTTTTGTTTTGTTTTTATCTATTTTTGTTATTATTCCTTTTTCTTCTATTCCTTTTCCTTGCCATTTTATTTCTATTCCAAGGTTTTTAAATGTTTTTTCACAGAATTCTCTTACTTCATGTGTTTCTCCGGTTGCTAATACGTAGTCATCTGGTTTTTCTTGTTGTAATATCATCCACATTCCTTTTATATAGTCTTTTGCATATCCCCAATCTCTTTTTGCACTTAAATTACCTAGATATAGTTTTTTTTGATTTCCTACGAATATTCTTGTTGCTGCTCTTGTTATTTTCCTTGTTACAAATGTTTCTCCTCTTCTTTCTGATTCATGGTTGAATAATATGCCATTACATGCAAACATATTATATGCTTCTCTGTAATTTACTGTTATCCAATATGCATATAATTTTGCTACTGCATATGGACTTCTTGGATAAAAAGGTGTTTTTTCATTTTGTGGTATTTCTTGTACTTTTCCGTATAGTTCAGATGTACTTGCCTGATAGAATTTTACTTTTTTTTCTAATCCAAGTAAATGCATTGCTTCTAATATTCTTAATGTTCCTAATGCATCAGAATTTGCTGTGTATTCTGGTAATTCAAAACTTACTTTTACATGACTTTGTGCTGCTAAATTATATATTTCATCTGGTTGTATTTGCTGTATTAATCTTATTATATTTGTTGAATCTGTTAAGTCATTATAATGGAGAAATAACCTTACATCTTTTTCATGTGGATCTTTATATAAATGATCTATTCTTTTTGTGTTAAAACTACTTGCTCTTCTTATAAAACCATGTACTATATATCCCTTTTCCAACAAGTATTCCGCTAAATAACTACCATCTTGACCTGTTATTCCTGTTATTATTGCTGTTTTCATTGTACTACCTCACCATCCCTAGTCATTTTTATCCAATTTGGAGGAATTATGTCAATAGGAGTATCATCACCAAACCATTTTTTTGGTGCTATTATAATTTTGTTTTTATTGTTTATCAACCATGCTCCCCACCAATAAAAGGTGCTGTTAACAATTATAGCATGTTTAAATGAGGACAAAACAAATAACTCTTCTAAATCTGTTGTTTGTTCTTCTTTTTCCCTAAAAATAACCTTTTCATTAAATCTCATATTATTTTTTACCCAATTTATATCATTTGAAAATACATAAAATTTAGGATTTTTTACTCCCTGTTTTATAACATCTATAGCTTTGTTATAATAACTTTCATCAAATGTACCATAATGTTTTTTTACTTTTTTTGAGCTAACATAATCACCTCTTCTTACACCTATAAATACTGATTCCTCATTAGAAATTTTTTCTACATAATTTTTATTTTTCATACTCATCTCGTTTTTTAGCTTTATTTCTTTCTTCAAAAAGTTTTCAATTCCTTCTAAATACCGCCATGATTGCCAATATCCATCAAAATACGTATAATTTTTTATTTTGTCTATATTTCTAAAATTTCTATTTTTTTCAAAATAATATTTTCTATTAAATAATGCTTCAAAAGTTATTAAAAATTTATATTTTAATGATTTAAAATTATTATTATTATTATTATTATTATTATTATTGAATTTGAATATATTTTCTAATTCTTTTTTTGTTGCAATTTCTAATTTTACATTTAATTCAAAAATTCTTGGAACTCGTATATTATCATTTTTTATATTTTCAAAAAATGTCATATCTGCTTTAACTTTGAAATTATAAATCAGATTTAATCTTCTCATAAATGAATATTGGAATAACTGATTACCTAAACCACCTTTAAATTTAACAAATTTTGTATTGTTTTCAATCCCTTCCATATAAATCCCTCGTATAAACTTTTTCTTTTACATCTTCTAATTCTTTAGACATTCTATTTGCTACTATTATATCTGATATTTTTTTAAAATTATTTATATCTCTTACTACTCTTGAATTAAAGAATTTTTCTTCTTTTAATGCTGGTTCATATACTACTACTTCTATTCCTTTTGCTTTTATTCTTTTCATTACCCCTTGTACTGCTGATTGTCTAAAATTGTCTGAATCCGTTTTCATTGTTAACCTGTATATTCCTACTATTTTTGGTTTCTTTTTTATTATCATTTCTGCTATATGATCTTTTCTTGTTGAGTTTGCTTTTACTATTGCTTCTATTAAGTTTGATGGCACATCTTTATAATTTGCCAATAATTGTTTTGTATCTTTTGGTAAACAATATCCACCATATCCAAATGATGGATTGTTGTAATGATTTCCTATTCTTGGATCTAAACATACTCCTTCTATTATTTGTTTTGTGTTTAATTCTCTTATTTCTGCATATGTGTCTAATTCATTGAAGAATGCTACTCTCATTGCAAGATATGTGTTTGCAAATAGTTTTATTGCTTCTGCTTCTGTTGAATCTGTGTATAATACTGGTACTTCTTTTTTTATTGCTCCTTCTAGTAATAATTCTGCAAATTTTTCTGCTCTTTTGGATTTTTCTCCTACTATTATTCTCGAAGGGTATAAATTATCATATAATGCTTTCCCTTCTCTTAAGAACTCTGGTGAGAATATTATATTGTTTGTATTATATTTTTCTTTTATATGTTTTGTATATCCAACTGGTACTGTTGATTTTATTATCATCGTTGCCTTTGGATTTATTTTTAATACTGTTTCTATTACACTTTCTACTGTTTTTGTGTTGAAATAGTTTGTTTCTGGATCATAATCTGTTGGTGTTGCTATTATTATATATTCTGCTTCTTTATATGCTTCATTTGAATCTGTTGTTGCTTTTAATTTTAATTCTTTTGTTTTTAGATATTCTTCTATTTCTTTGTCTACTATTGGTGATATTTTATTATTTACCATCTCAACTTTTTCTTTTACTATATCCAATGCTATTACTTCATTATGCTGTGATAATAATACTGCTAATGATAATCCTACATATCCCATCCCTGCTACTGCTATTTTCATTTGTGACCTCCTGGTGTTTGGCTTATTATAATTTTAATGTTTTTACTTTCTTTTTTTCTTATCTTATCTATCTATTTAGTATTTACTTTATAATATTCAACATACCAATCTGTAAATTTTTGTAATCCCTCCTCAATTGTAGTTGTTGGTTTGAATCCTGTTATTTTATTAAGTCTTTCTGTCGATGCATATGTTGCTGGAACATCTCCTGGTTTAATTGGTTCAAATATTTTTTCGAATTCCACTTCTCTTCCTAAGGATCTGCTTAAACATTTTTCAAGAGTTTCTATAAAAGTCATTAATTTTATGGGTTTGTTATTTCCAATGTTAAACACTTGATGAGGCACTTTTTCATTGGAAGGTTTATCTATAAGTTTTTCTATTCCTAATATAATATCATCTATATATGTGAAATCTCGATATAAATCATTTTTAAAATCACCATTATTAAAAATTCTTATTGGTTCTCCTTTGAAATATTTATTTGTAAAACTAAAATATGCCATATCAGGTCGTCCAAAAGGGCCATATACTGTAAAGAATCTTAATCCAGTTGCTGGTATTTTATATAAATGACTATATGTATAAGCCATGAGTTCATTTGATTTTTTTGTTGCTGCATATAAGGATACAGGGTTATCTACAAAATCTGTTTCTTCAAAAGGAACTTTTTTATTTGCTCCATATACAGAACTTGATGAGGCATATATTAAATGTTTTACTGGATAATATCTACATGCTTCAAGAATATTAAAAAATCCTATTATATTACTTGTAATATATGCATCAGGATTTTCTATAGAATATCTAACCCCAGCTTGCGCTGCTAAATTTATTACTATCTCTGGCTTATATTTTTCAAAAATCCTCATTACGCTTTCTTTATTTGATATATCTTCTTTAATAAATACAAAATTATTATATTTTTTTAAGTTTTCCAATCTTGCATATTTTAAATTAACATCATAATAGTCATTTATATTATCCACACCTATAACATTATATCCTTTATCTAAAAGTCTTTTAGCTAAAAAATATCCAATAAAACCTGCCGTGCCTGCTATTAAAATTTTTTGCATATTAAATAACCTTCTTTCTAAATTTCTAACTATATTTATTTTTTATAACTCTTATTTATCTTGGATCAAATTTTTTTAAAATTCTATATATTGGATCAGGGGTTATTCCCAAAATAATCGGTATGAATATATAATAGTATTTATATATTGGTAACTTTATCATTTTATATCCTTCAAACCTCAAAATCATATCATTTATTCTAAACTTTAGAGATCTCTTTTTTTTATATTTACTTTCTACCCTATAATACAAAAGAAAATCTTTTAAATTCTCAATATACAAATTATTAGCAATAGCTTTGAACCAAAGGTTATAATCTTGAGAAGTTTTATATTTTTCATCATAATAATTTATTTTTTCTATACTTCTTTTTTTCATCATAACTGTTGGATGTATTAACGGATCTAATTTTGGCAGCATCTTTATTATTTCTTTATAATTATGTGGAACGGTTCTTTTATTAATTTCATTACCATATTCATCAATATCTATCGCACAAGTTCCTAAAATATCCAATCTCTTATTCATTTTAAACCTATATATTTGTTTTTCAAAACGTTCCGGAAATGCTATATCATCTGCATCCATTCTAGCTATAAATTTACCTGTACTAATTTTTATTCCATAGTTTAAGTTTTTAGTTAATCCGAGATTGTTGTTAGTTTTAAAATAAATTATTCTATTATCTTGTTTTTTATATTCTAAAATTATTTTTTCACTATTATCTATAGAATTGTCATTTATAATAATAAACTCAAAATTAGAATATGTCTGATTTAAAATACTTTCAATTGATTGGTTTAAATATTTTTCGGAATTATATACTGACATCACAACTGATATCATAGGAGACATTTTTTCACACTCCAATTTTTACTATGTCATTTTTTAAAAAAATGTTAATTTATAGATTTTTTATATTTTTAAAAAATTTGTATTCTTTAGGAATTTTGCCACTTGGATAATTAGGAAGCCCAGTTAAAACAGTAACTTTATGCCCTCTTTTTGCCAATTCAAAAAAAATATCATTTATTCTAAATTGTTCTGGATAAAAATGTTGGGTAACAAATAATATTTTCACCTAGCTCCCCTCATTCCTAACATGGTTTCTATTGTTAATAGCATTATTCTTAAGTCAAGTAATATGTTTCTATTTTTTATGTAATATAAATCATACTCTGTTTTTTTAATGTAATCTTCTAATGTTGATGTGTGTTTGTAATTAATTTGTGCCCAACCTGTAATTCCTGGTTTGACTTTTAACCTGTATGTATAAAATGCTATTTCTTTTTTCATTTTATTATGAAATTCATCATTTCTGGCCTTGGGCCAACTAAACTCATTGTTCCTTGAATTACATTTAAAAATTGTATTGATTCATCTATTCTAAATTTTCTTGTTATTTTACCGACCTTTAATATTCCTTGGTCAATTTTTTTATTTGGATTATTTGGATCAATTTCAATATTTTTTAATGATCTTAATTTTTTCATTGTAAATGTTTTTTCATTTTTACCAACTCTTTTTTGAGTAAATATAATAGGATTTCCATCTTCAAGATATATTAATAATGAAAATATCATAATAAATGGTGAAAAAATAACCATTAATATAGTTCCTGAAAACACATCTAAAATTCTTTTAGCAGGTGATTCTTTGTTTTCTTCAAAGATTAATGTGTAATATTCTTCGAATTTTTTAACAACTTCTAATGGTATTCTTTTTAAATATTTTTCTGCTAATTTTGGTAAATATTCTATTTCTATTCCATCAGATTTATAATTTTCTATTTGATCTTTTACCAACTCTTCTAATCTTGGATCGGTTACTAATATTGCATTAAATCCTGAATTGTTCTCTTTTGCCAAAAATGAGACAAACTTTTTTAAATGATTTAAGCTTTCTTTTTCATATTTACTCTTTATTAACTCATCTAATTTATTTGGTGATGGATTTATGTATTCCACAAACCTTAGCTTATACAATGTCTTTTCTTCTATTTCTTTTAATATATGCCCTATTTCATCTTTTTTCCCTATTACAAGATATTTCTTTTCTAGCTTATTGTTTTTAAACAATAAATATTCTATCTTATGAATAAAAGGAAAGAATATAACCATATAGAAAGCGTTGTTTATAAACAAATATCTATTTATATGCGTGTCGAAGAATGGATAGACAAATAAAACTAAAATAGTTCCAAGAAAAAATCCTGCCGTTATTCTAATAACAGAATCATTTAATGATTGCATTGTTTCTAAATCATATAATCTGAATGAATAAATACCAAGAAAATAAAAAACAGAAACAATTATAGATATATACCATGGATTGTTTAATAATATTAAATTAATTAAAAGCATAAGAACTATATCTATAATTTTAGGTATTTTATTTAGCAATGTGTTCATCTCCTCGTGTCCTTTTCCATTACTGAATTATACATCAAATTATTTTTAATTTCAATACTTTGTCGAAGTTGTTAATTGTTTTTTTTTTTTTATTAATATATCAAGTGATATATTAATTTCATTTGGAGTTAATATCGATTTTTATTCTAAGTCGTTTTTTAAGCCTATTGTATTCATTATTATTGAATCCTTTTGTCTCCATTTGTCTTTTACTTTAACATATAGATCAAGATATACTTTGTCATCTAATAACATTTCTATATCTTTTCTTGCAAGCATACCTATCTTTTTTATCATTCTTCCTTTTTGACCTATGATTATTCCTTTTTGTGATTGCCTTTCAACGTAAATTTCTGCTCTTATGTAAACCAAATCCTCTTTATTTGTTATTTCTTCAACAACTACTGCTGTGGAGTGGGGGATTTCTTCTGATGTGAGATGAAATATTTTTTCCCTTATTAATTCTGAAATCATAAAAGCTAATGGCCTATCGGTTGCCATATCTTCTGGGTAATATTGCGGTCCTTCTGGAAGATTTTCTGTTATAGTTTGCAATAATTCAGAAAGGTTTTGGCCTGTTAATGCAGAGATTTTAAATTCAGCAATTACATTTGAGTTTTCATCTAATACTGTTTTTATTCTTCTTTCTGCTTCTTTTATTTGTTCTTGTGTTGCTGCATCTATTTTGTTTATTAATAATATTGTTGGAATTTTTGATTCTTTTATTATCTTTGCTATGTTTAAATCTGATTCTCTAACTTTGTCTATTGGATCTATTAAAAACAATATTAGGTCTTGACCTTTTAATGCGTTTATGGCTATTTTCACCATATATTCGCCAAATTTATGCAATGGTTTGTGAATACCTGGCGTGTCTACTAATACAATTTGTGCATCTTGTGTATTGAGTATACAATTTACCCTGTTTCTTGTTGTTTGTGGCTTATCTGAAACTATAACAACTTTTCTTTTCATTAAAGCGTTTATTAATGTTGATTTTCCTACATTTGGTTTTCCAGCTACTGCTACGAAACCACTTTTCATTTCATCAACTCCCTGAGTTTTTCTAATATCATTGCCGTTGAACGGCAATCATCTTCGTTGTATTTGATGATTTTTTCTAAACTTTCTTTGTGACCTCTTAGATAATTTTTGTATTCTATAAATATGGCATAACCGTTTAAATCTGTTTGCCATTTGTAACCAAAGTATTTGCTTATGTCTTTTAATGAATATGATGTAACAGGCAATGCCACATTTTTTTGTATTTTTTCGTATAGGTCATATGATCTGTCTTCTATTTTGTATAGATATTTATATAAATGAGAGATATTTTTTGTTATCATTTGCAATCTTTTTATATCATATACATCATAATGCACTATCATTTCTTTTGTGGAATCTATGAACTGTAGGAATCTTTCAAGATTATCATCAGTATTTTCAACATTTAAAAATGGCTTGTATTTGCCTTTTATTAAAATTCCATGAAGAAAATCAAGGTCTCTATATGTTTCTACATCATATACTATATATTTTTTGGGTATTTCAAATTTGTTTATAATTATCGGTTCATTTATCAATAATGATTTTAGATTATATAATGGTTTTCTAAATTGTGGTGGCACTTGTTCAATTTTGTTTGATTCTACAGCTTTTATTGGATTTATATTTAAATCTTTTAAAAGGTTTAAATATGTTCTTGATATTCCTGGTACAACAGATATATCGCCTTTTTTTATAAACTCCTGATGGCATTGTGATTTTATTTTACAGAATTTACAATAATTTCCTGGAGTCTTTTCTTTTGGAATTTTAAAATTTTCTATTTCTTTTTTTAGCAATGGTAATTTTCTTAATATCCATCTTTCAGAGAAATAATGCACTTTATTTTCTAGTGTTACTTCTACTCCTCTTACTTCTTTATCTTTGTTTTTAAAGTAAAGATATACAGCTATTATATGGTATATATGGTTTAATTTTAATTTTCTTGATTCTCTTGATATTTTTATTGTTTTTCTTCTATGGTCATAATCATCATAGCTGGCTATGATGTCAACTCCTTCGTATTTTAGTTGAATGTAGTTTGTTGGTCTTTTGTAAATTGGGACAAAGAATTGACATTTTTTTATGTTGCGAAAATTTAATAGGTCTAGTTTCATTTTTCCAGCTCCACTTCTATCTGCTTTTAATTTTTTAGTTGATTTTTTTACTTTATATTCACTCAGGCGGAAAATTCTTTTTCCTCATTACAGGATTACTTGCCGCCGTTGCTTAGACTCACATCCATGCTCGGCTGCGCTCAAAATCACATCCGTGTGATTTTGACGGCTCACGTAATCCTTTCATTCGGGAATTTTCAAGCCTTTGCTACATATAAAAGTAAAAAAAACTAATAATCTCAAAAAATACTGCGAGAGTATTGTGTTCTGAAGTTATCAATTTACGTAAATATGATTTAAAAAATTAATATACTTAACTATATAATTTTTCTATATCGCCAAATTCCAAAAACAAATTAGCAACATTCTTTAAAAATCCAAGCCTGTTCATTCTTATGCTTTCATCTTTATCCATAACAAAAACATTATCAAAATAATTGTCTATGCTGTTTCTTAATTTTAGCAATTCATCAATTGCTTCATCGTAGTTTAAATGTTCTATTTTTTCTTCCATTTTTCCTTTAACAGTTAAATATTTGTCAAATAGTTCTTTTTCTGCTTCTTCTTTGAAAAGTCTGCCGTCATATTTTAAAGAATTGTGTTTCCTTGAAATATTTTGCACTCTTTGAAATGTTTTTATGAATACTTTAAAGTCTTCTGAATTTACAACGTCATTTAATGCCTGTGCTGATAATAATGCTCTTAATGGTTTATTCCAGTTTACTGTTACAGTGTTTATTACATCAGTTGTTATATCTTTTTTAGAAAGATATGTTTCAAATCTACCTTTAAAGAAATCGGCTATTTCATTTTCTAAATATTCTACATTTATTATTTTAGCAATTTCTTTCATTATTTCGTTCAGGTCTATATCCCAATTGTTTTCTATTAATATTCTTAATATGCCATATGCTTTTCTTCTAAGTGCAAATGGATCCTTTGAACCTGTTGGTATTTTTTTTATGCCAAAAAATCCAACAATGTCAAATAATTTATCTGCTAATGATACTATTAATGAATTTAATTCTGTTGGCAATTCATCATTTTCTTCTACTGGTTTATAATGTTCTTCTGGAACAATATAAATGTCTTCAGGAAAGTTGTGATGTTTTAAGTATATTCTTCCCATTGTTCCCTGTAATTCAGGGAATTCATATACAATATGTGTTGGTATATCTATTTTTGATAATTCTGCTGCTGTTAATAGGTTTTCATTTTTGTAATTTAATTTTTCTGCTATTAATTTTGATATTTCTTTTAATGCTTTTACTTTGTCTAAATATGTACCTAACCCTGCTTGATATGTTATTTCATTTAATTTTGATAAATATGTGTCTTGTGATGTGTTAAGGTCTTCTTCGTAATAGAATTTTGCATCGTCAAGCCTTGCGTTTATTACTCTTGAATATCCATTTGTTACATTTCCTTCTTCTGTTAATCCATCTTGGAAGGCTATATAATAATTAGATATTTTATTTTCCTTTTTTGCAACAAAACTTCTTTGGTGATGTTTTACTGTGATTTTTATTACCTCTTCTGGTAAAGAAAGGTATTCTTCATTGAATTTTCCCACTACAGCACTAGGATATTCTGTTAATTGTGTGATTTCGTTTATTAATTCTTCGTCTTTTTCTATTTCTAATTCATTATTTGTTGCTACTTTTTCTAATTCTTTTATTATTCTTTCTTTTCTTTCGTTGTAATCTGCTATAACGAAGTTTTCTCTTAAATCGTCAAAATAATTGTCTGGGTGTGTTATTGAGATTTCTCCTTTACCAAGAAATCTATGGCCATATGTTTTTCTTGATGAGTTTATACCAAATATTTCAAAGTCTATTATTTCATAATCCAATAATGCTAATATCCAATGTACAGGTCTTATAAACTCATAATCACCATTGCCCCAGCGCATTGGTTTTTTGAATTTTAATTTTTTTATTATTGTTGGGTATATTTCTGCAAGACTTTCTGAAATCTTTTTACCTTCTTTTTTTATTATGGCAAATATGTATGTGTTGCCTTTTATTACCCTTTCTTCTATTTCATAATTTTCATTTTGTAATGACCTTAAAAAACCTTGATACGGCTTTGTTGGGGTTCCATTTTCATCAAATGAAACCTTTTTTGCAGGACCTTTTCTTTCTATTATTCTATCTGGTTCTTTTTCTGGTAATCCTTCTAATAATAATCCAAATCTTCTTGGTGCTATAAACACCTGGAGTCTGGAATAGGATATATTTCTGTTTTTTAATTCTTCTTCTGTATATGTATGTAATTGTTGTATTATATTTTCATATTCACTTGATGGTAATTCTTCAACGCCTATTTCAAGTATTGATTTAATCATTTTCATCGCCCCCTATTGCGTCTAAATATGTACGGGCTGTTTTTCTTGCCATATCCCTTATTAATAATATATATTTTTGTCTTTCATTAACGCTTATGGCATTTCTTGCATCAAGTAGATTAAAAGAATGTGCAGCTTTTACAAGATAATCATATGCTGGTAAGTATAATCCTTCTTCTATTAATGCTTCAAATTCATTTTTGTATGTGTTAAATAGATTATATAATGTTTCTATGTTGGCTTTTTCAAAGTTGAATATAGAAAATTGTCTTTCATTTTCTTTGAATAATTTTCCATATGGAACGTCTTTATTCCACATTGTTTCATATACATTGTCTTTTCCTTGTAAATACATGGCTAATCTTTCTATACCATATGTGATTTCTAAGGAAATTGGTTTTAATGGGATTCCTCCCATTTGTTGGAAATATGTGAATTGTGTGATTTCCATACCGTCAAGCCATACTTCCCAACCTATTCCCCATGCGCCTAATGTTGGTGATTCCCAATTGTCTTCTACGAATCTTATATCATGTTCTAATGGATCTATTCCTATTGCTTTTAATGATTCTATATATATTTCTTGAGAATTTTTTGGCGATGGTTTTAATATTACTTGATATTGGTGAAATCTTTGCATTCTGTTTGGGTTTTCTCCGTATCTTCCATCTGTTGGTCTTCTGCTTGGCTGAACAAATGCAATGTTAAATGGTTCTTCACCAAGTGTTTTAAAAAATGTTGATGGGTGATATGTACCTGCGCCCATTTCCATATCATATGGTTGGTCTATTACGCAACCGTATTCTGACCAGAATTTATCTAATTTTAATATTAAATCCTGTATATACAAGTCAATTCCTCCCTATTCCAGTGAGATTAATAATGGGTAATGCGGTTGTCCACCATTGTGTATTTCTACTTCTAAATCAGGATATTCTTCCATTAATTCATTTGCTATTAATTCGGCTGTTTTTATTTCAATATCTTTACCATAGAAAATTGTCATTATTTCATAGCCATCGTTGATTTTTTCTTTTAATACCTTTAATACTGCTTCATTTAAGTCAAATCCATGTGCTTTTAATTCTTTTCCTACAAATACAAGATATTCATCTTTTTTGATTTCTTCTCCAGCTATTTCTGAATCTCTTATTGCATATGTTACCTGTATTGGTAATATTCCTGATATTTCTGATTCTATTGCTTCTTTTAATTCTTCATAACTCATGTTATCATCAAATGCTAATAATGCAGAAACGCCTTCTTGAACATATTTTGTTTTTATTACAAGTACTTCTTTATCTTCAACCATATCTGCTACTTTTTCTGCTGTTAATATTATATTTGGATTATTTGGTAATATTAATATTTTCTTTTGAGGTAATGTTTCTATAGCGTCCATGAAATCTTTTACGCTTGGGTTCATTGTTTGTCCGCCATGTATAACCTTATCTACACCAAGACTTTTGAAGATTTTTGTTAATCCTTCTCCTGGTGATACTGTTATTATTCCCCAATTTTCATTGTTTGATTTTTCTTCTTCCATTTCTTCTTCTTTTGCTGATTCCACAACATGTTCGTGTTGTACTTTCATGTTGTCTACTTTTACTTTGTATAATTCTCCATAGTTTAGGAATTCTTCGAATACTTTTCCTGGTCTGTTTGTATGAACATGTGTTTTTAAGAAATCACCTTGATGAACTAATACTATTGAGTCTCCTAATTCTTCTAAAAATGCCCTTATTTTATTTATATCATCTTTTGATATTTCTGGATCTGTTAATTTTAATACACATTCTGTACAGTATTGGAATTTTATTTCTTCATATGCTATTTCGCGTATTTCTTCTGGTGTTGCACTTTCTATTTCTTTTAAATTCACTTCTGTATCGCCATGTATTGCATCTCTGAACCCTTTTATTATATAACTTACGCCTTTAGCGCCAGCATCTACAACATTTGCATCTCTTAATTTTTTTAGGTATTTTGGTGTTTCTTCTACTATTTCTTCTGAAATTATATATAATTTATCTAAGAATTCTTTAAAATCTTCTATATCTGATAATTCATTTTCTGCTCTTTCTGCCAATTTTCTTATTAATGTTAGCATTGTTCCTTCTACAGGTTTTATTACAGCATGGTAGGCTATTTCTTTGGCATTTTTTAATGCTTCTATGAAATCTTTTGTTGTTACTGTCTCTTTATTTTCAAGTGTTTCGGTGAATCCTCTGAATATTTGTGATAGGATAACACCTGAATTTCCTCTTGCACCCATTAAAAGGCCATCTCTCATATTTTTCATTACATCTTTTAATTTATCTTTGTTTTTTACTTTATCTAGCCATTCACAAGCTTCTAACATACCTGATGTCATATTTGAACCAGTATCTCCATCTGGAACAGGGAATACATTTAATGCATTTATTTCATCTTTGTTTACCAACAATGTTTCGGCAGCCTTTTTGAATGCCACATAAAAGTCTTTAGCCTTTATTTCTGTCATTTCATTCACCTCTTTATGATTTTATTCCTACGACTTTTACATTAACTACTACATCGACATCCCCCAAGGCTTCCTTTATTCTGTGATAGACATTTTCCTGAGCATTTGCAGCTACTCTTTTTAAAGGTAAACCGTATTCCATATAGATGTATAGGTTTATCGTTACCCTATTATTTTCCTCTATTACTTCAACACCTTTTTCCTGTGGTTTTTGAAGCATTGATGTTAGTTTATTCAAAAAGCCCCCTTTTCCTATATCCACTGTACCATATGATTCTAATGCTGCTCTATATACTATTTCTGTAAATACTTCTGGTTTTATAGTAACTGTACCTAATTCTGTTTCAACTATCATATTAACACCTCCAAGGTTATTTTCTTTATAATTATTCTTTTTTAATTTATTTTTGATGGATTTTCAAAATTTGTTTTTATGAACCATATATGTAATTTGACTCCATTTTCTTTTTCGGTTATATATTCAAAATCTTTTATTGTATCTGAGTATATTATTAACCATCCCTCTTTTAGTCT
>NZ_BAAHYY010000023.1:0-35834 GCF_054657315.1 Marinitoga arctica
TAATCTACCGGGAGAAAACCCCCGGTAGATTTTATTAGATTATATTAGAGTTTAATTTTCACCATCTACCTCTTGGCATAGGTTGTGTTTGTGGATTATAGCCAGGCATTTGATTTTGATAATTCATAGGTCTTCTGAAATTTTGATTTCCCATATATCCACCGTGTTGTGGTTGTGCATGAGGCATTTGAAAATTTCTTTGTGAATTTTTCATTGGAGCTTGTCTCATATTACCTCTAAAATTATTTACAGAATTAGGAGCGTATCCAGGCATAGCAACACCCATGTTTCTAGCAGAACCTCTGTATCCGTTTAATACAACATCTTCACCATCAATTTTAGTTTCAACAGGTCTAAAAACTTTTTCATCGTTAAATATAATTTCCCATCCTTTAACTTCTATACTTTTTCCAACTTCTAAATCTTTAGCAAAATAAGAATTAGCATGAATTTCTACCAAATCTCCACTTTCTGTTTTTATTTTGATTTCTAACATGCCAGGAAAATCTTTATTTTCTTCAATTGAATCAATAGTACCATTTAGTGTAATCATTTCATCTTCAGAAAACATGTATCTTCCTCTAACCTCTTGAGTATTTTGATACATTGGTGCAACTTCTGGATTTTGATTAACTCTAGGAGCACTAGCATTAAAAGCAAAAATAGAACCTGCCATCAATCCACCTACTAATAATACAGTTAAAAATTTTTTCATAATAACACCTCCATAAATTTGTTTTATTTTTTTAGTTATTGTCTTTCGACACTGATATAATAACTTAAAAAACTTAAAGGAAACTTAGTATTTGCTTAGAGTTTCCTTAGAAAAATATTAAATGAATAAATAAGTTATAATCTCAATATATATGAAAAAATTTTCATAATATTATATTATTAAGGCATATCAATAAATATTTGGCTATATTTGAAATAAATAAATATATGAATATAAATATTTTTCTGGTATACTATTTAAGAAAAATATTTAGGAGATGATTACATGAATAAGTTTATAGTATCTACTAATGTTGGTAGTATAATAGGATATGTAAAAAACAATAAAATTGTACAAATAGATTTAACAAATAGTGTTTTAGATGATTTTTATAATACATATACTACAGATTTTTATTACAAAATAAAAGAATATTTAAAAGGTAATGATGTTTTAGAAGAATTACCATATAAAATAGTTTTTAGGAATGAATTTGAAAAAAAAATTTTATTGTCTTTAAAAAAAGTAAAATTTGGTAATGTCATTTCATATAAAGGGTTAGCTATTTTAGCAGGATATCCTGATGCAGCAAGAGCTGTAGGAACAGTGATGGCAAAAAATAGAATTCCACTTATCTTCCCATGTCATAGAGTGATAAAAAGTGATGGAAGAGTAGGAAAGTATGGTGGTGGAGAGGATTTAAAAAAATATTTATTAACAATTGAAGGAGTACGAATAAGAAAAAATAAAGTTATTTAGTGTAACAAACTTTAACGAATATAAAACATTTAAGAATAAATTTAAATATATAATTAATTTGAGGTGATTAAAATGTATAAAAGATTACATCCTAAAATATTTAAAGTTCCGATAGATAGAATAAGAATGGGATATTATTCAGATAAATATTTCACAAGGTATGTTGAAGTATTAAAAAAAGATAATAAACACGTAAATGTATTATATCAGTATTTTCCAAGGAAAGATGCTGTTATTGTTGGTATAGATGAAGCTTTAGCTATTTTAAGATTTGGGACAGGTTATTATAGGAATGAAGAAAAAGCTAAAGAATTATTTAATGAAATAATTAATTTAGAAAAAGCACTTCAAAATGCTGCTCATAAAATGGATAAAGAAGAATTATTAGATATAACCTCTAAAAAATGGGATTTAAGAATGCTTTTAAATGATTTATGGGTTGATAAATGGGATGAAATAGAGGTAAAAGCATTATATGATGGTGATGAGGCCAAAAATATGGAGCCGGTTTTAACAATAGAAGGAGATCCTTCCTATTTTGGTTATTTAGAAACAGTGTTGTTAGGTGTTTTGGCTAGAGCAACATCAACTGCAACATCGGTAAAGAAAGTAGTTGAGGTAGCAAATGGGAAACCAATACTATTTTTTAGTGCAAGATTCGATCATTTTTGGGTACAAGCTACAGATGGATATGCTGCTTTAAAAGCTGGAGCTTTTGGAGTTTCAACTGATGCTAATGCGGATTATTGGGGAGTTAAATCAATGGGGACAATACCGCATGCATTAATAGCCTCATATAATGGAGACACAACTGAAGCAGCAATAGCATTTGACAAACATATAGATGCGAATGTAAATAGAATAGTATTGGTAGATTGGGAAAATGATGTTATTGGAACAACATTAAAATTAGTTGCAAGGTTTTATGAATATATAACAGGTGAAAAATATAAACCAGGTATTACAGATCCATCAATAATAATAGGACCAGGAAAAAATAAAATATGGGGTGTAAGATTTGATACATCTGGTAGTTTAAGAGATAAAAGTGTTATACCAAAAGATGAATCATCATTGGGAGTAAATCCTGAATTAGTATGGCGTGCAAGACAAATTTTTGATAATAACGGATTAAAAGACTTAAAAATATTAGTTTCTGGTGGATTTGATGAGAAAAAAATAGAATTGTTTGAAAAATTAAATGTTCCTGTTGATAGTTATGGGGTGGGTTCAAAATTATTAAAAGAAAAAATAGACTTTACAGCAGATATAGTAGAAGTAAATGGTAAACATTGCGCTAAAGTAGGTAGAGAAAAAGGAGATTTATCAAGATTAAGTAAAGTTTCTAAAAAATATTGGGAAGAATAAATAAAAGGAGGAATATAAAATGGAAAAAGGTACATGGGTTGTAAAAAAAGGTTTTGCAGAAATGTTTAAAAATGGAGTTATAATGGATGTTACAACTGCAGAACAAGCAAAAATTGCAGAAGAAGCTGGTGCAGTTGCTGTTATGGCTCTTGAAAGAGTTCCAGCAGATATTAGAAAAGCTGGTGGAGTTGCTAGAATGGCAAGTATTTCAAAAATTAAAGAAATAATGGAAGCAGTTTCAATTCCTGTTATGGCGAAAGTGAGAATAGGTCATATTGCTGAAGCAAGAATATTAGAAGCTTTAGGAGTAGATTTTATAGATGAATCAGAGGTTTTAACACCAGCAGATGATAAATATCATATAAATAAACATGATTATAAAGTTCCTTTTGTTTGTGGAGCAAGAAATTTAGGTGAAGCTTTAAGAAGAATAGCAGAAGGTGCAGCAATGATTAGAACAAAAGGTGAAGCTGGAACAGGTAATGTTGTTGAGGCTGTAAAACATATGAGACAAGTTATGGATGAAGTTAGATTGGTTCAAAATATGCCAGAAGAAGAATTAGTAACATATGCAAAGCAAATAGGTGCACCTGTTGATTTAGTGGCAGAAGTTAAGAAATTAGGAAGATTACCTGTAGTCAACTTTGCAGCTGGTGGTGTAGCAACACCTGCAGATGCAGCATTAATGATGTTATTAGGAGCAGATGGTGTATTTGTAGGTTCTGGTATATTTAAATCAAAAGAACCAAAGAAAATGTCAAAAGCAATAGTTGAAGCTGTATTACATTATGACGATCCAGAAAAGCTAGCTAAAATAAGTGAAGATATTGGAGAAGCAATGGAAGGATTAGAAATAGAACAATTAGATGTTCATTTACAAGAAAGAGGTTGGTAATATTGAAAATAGGTGTATTAGCAGTTCAAGGAGATATCCGAGAACACGCAAATATGATTGAAAAAATTGGACATACACCTGTTAAAGTTAAATCTATAGAAACCTTAAACGAAGTTAAAGGTTTAATAATTCCAGGTGGGGAAAGTACAACAATATCAAAATTAATGAAAAAAACAGGTCTTTGGGAAGAATTAAAAAGAAAAGCTCATGAAGGATTTCCAATATTTGGAACATGTGCAGGTATGATAGTTGTATCAAAAGGAATAAAAAATTATCCACAACAAGAAACATTAGGATTAATTGATATTTATGTTGAAAGAAATGCTTATGGAAGACAAGTATTTTCTTTTGAAGAAATATTAGATTTTCAAGGAAAAAAAATTAAAGTTACATTTATAAGAGCACCTAAAATTGTAAAATATAGTGATAATATTGAAAAACTAATAGAATTTAGAGATGCTCCTGTTCTTGTGAGACAGGAAAATATATTGGCAGCATCATTTCATCCTGAAATAGAAGATGATCCATCAGTTCATCAATATTTCGTAGAAGAAATGGTGGCAAAAAAGCAGGTGAAATAATATGATATCATTGCATGGATTTTTGTCACATTTTGTTGCAGATCATGCATTTTCAAATGTTTATTCTGATAAGTTAAAAATAAAAAATAATTTAATTACTCATATTGTATGGAGTATCGTAGCTATTTTAGCTTTTACATTTGATTCTTTAAAAACACCATTAGGAATAATAGCTTTTTTGATATTGGTGTCTTATCATATATTCATAGATATATATAGAACAAAGGGAACAACATTTAAAAGAGAATTATTATATTTATTTGGAGCATTGGTTATAAATTTGATATTCTTTAACGTGTATTCTAATTCTTATATCTCAAACGAATTTATCTATTATTTAATAGGCATGATGTTGGCAACAAGTTTTGGATCCTTTATAGAAAGAACATTTAATATAATAGATCCTCAAATAAAAGATACAGCAGGAGCTTCAGAAAGATTAGCAATATATATATTTTTAAGTAAATTTAAAATTGAGTGGGTATTAGTAGCTATATTAGCTGGACTTATTTATAGATTTTTTGTTGTAAAAGAAAAATCAAAGGAATGGCTTTTTTCTCCTATTTATGGAGTTATAATTTCATCCATTTGGATGTTAATAATGAAAATTATTTTTTAAATTATGATATGGACGATATCTGATATTCATGGAATGTATAATAAATTGATTAAGTTAATACAAAGAATTCCAGAAAATGATAAAATCATTTTCTTAGGGGACTATATTGATCGAGGACCAGATTCGAAATTGGTCCTCGATTTGCTATTTAAATTAAAAAACAGGGCTATTTTTTTAAAAGGCAATCATGAAGATATGGTGATTGATTATATGGAAAAACATGGAATTTATTCTCCAGATGTATGGTTTAGAAATGGTGGAATGTCTACATTAAAAAGCTTTAAAAATAATATTGAATTAAAATATATAGAATTTATAAAATCATTTAAAAAATATCATATTGAACAAATAAATAAGCAAAAATATCTATTTGTTCACGCAGGAGTTAGACATGATATAGATTTAAAAAAGCAAAGAGAAAGAGATTTAATATGGATAAGAGAAGATTTTTTTCTAGTAAACAGAAAATATAAAGAATATATAATAATACATGGGCATACGCCAACTTTTTATATAACAGGAAAATATGAAGTATATTTTCATAAAATAGAAAATGATATTATAAGTATTGATATAGATACTGGATGTGTATATGGTGGAAAATTAACAGCGTTAGGTATTGACAAGAATAACAATTTTAAAATACTTTCTGTATAATAATGAATATTCATAAAATATTCATTATTTTTTAATATAATATGTCAAAAATACTTGACAAAATGTCAATTAAAGTTGTAAAATATAATTAGAAGAAAATATGGAGGAGATTTTATGAAAAATAAATTAAAGGTATATAGAGCAATGTTTAATATAACTCAAGAAGAATTAGCAAAAAAAATAGGTGTTTCACGACAAACAATTAATTATATAGAAAAAGGAAAATATTCTCCATCAGTATTATTAGCTTTAAAATTAGCATATTTTTTTAATTGTAAAGTAGAAGATTTATTTATTTTAGAAAGAGAAGAAATGGATGAGAATCATTTAATAGAAAGGGGTGAACTGAGGTGAGAAAATATATGTTTATAATTGAAATATCTCTTTTATTTTTAATAACTATATTAGTATCAATAAATTTCTGGTTTTCACTGTTATATTTAATAGTTATATTAATAGAAATATATAAAGATATATTTTCCAAAAGGGTAGATGAAATGGATAGATATTTAAGGTATAAAACATCAAATATTACATTGTATATTCTTATAGGTGCAACCGCATTTTTTCTAACAATGGATTTTATACCAGAAAAAGAAATATTAATCTTCTATACATTATTTCCATTATTATTGAAAAACTTGTTATATATTGGTTATATGTTCAACAGGGAAAAGGTTATTAAAAGAACAGGATATACAATATTTTTAATATTATCAATATTTACAGTTTTATCTCATGGATTTTCAATAGTAACGATAATTGAAATGTTACCATGGTTATTAATATTATTGTCAACGTGGTTATCTATAAAATATAGAATTTTAGGTGCAACAATATTTTTTGGAGCAGCTGGACTTTTAACTTATCTTATATTTAAAAGCGAGGTAGATTCTGCACAAATATTAACCTTTTCTTTAATAGTAACTCCATTATTGTTTTTGGGTTTTCAAACTCTAAGAAAGGAGTGAATATAATGAAAAGAATCATTATTATTTTTGTTTTGATTTTATCGATATTCTCATTTTCGGCAGATTTTACCTATTCAATTGGAATAGCTTTATCAGGAACATTATTCCCATATTTTGGTATTTACTATAATATGGATAATGTACAAATAGGTGGATCTTTAGGATTTATTTTTGGACCTGATGAAAAAAAATCAGATCAATGGAATTTTCTGTTTTCACCGTCGATAAATATAAACTATTTTATCACAAAGAAATTATCAATAGGACTCAATAGTAGAGTTTTGATAGTTATTCCATATCAATATGAACAGCTATATTTATCAGGATTTGAAATAAAATATGGATTTCCATTAAAAGATAATAGTATAAATCTATCATTATCAGGAAATTTTATACTTCCAATAAGTGCAGGAAAAAGATCATGGGAAGAAGATAGAGATATGAAACCATATATTCCAATTCCATTTTTAAAGGGAGAATATGAGTTTTAAAAACAGCAGGTGAAAGCCTGCTGTTTTTAAAATATATTAAATAATAATTTGAAATAATTACAAATATATAGTATAATTAATAATAAAATTAAATGAATGGGAGGTAAACATATGGAATTAAGCGGAAGTCAAATTTTTACTTATGGCGCATTAGCAAGTTTAATAGCTGGTAGTGCTACAGCTTTAGGTGCTTTACCAATATTTTTTATGAAAAAATCAATGACTGAAAAGCAATTGGATATGGCTTTGGGATTTGCCGCAGGAGTTATGTTAGCTGCAACAATGTTTTCTTTAATAGTTCCAGCTATTGATTTGGGTGGAATAACTATTACAGTAATAGGTATAATTGTAGGGGCTGTAATTTTAGAATTAATGGACACATTTGCTCCACATGAACATTTTTTAAAAGGTCATGAAGGTCCCAATATGGCTGTTGTAAAAAAAGTATGGTTATTTGTTATTGCTATAACCTTGCATAATTTTCCTGAAGGTATGGCTGTTGGTGTAAGTTTTGGTGGTGGAACAACAGAAATGATAAAAAATGGTATAATTGTTGCAACAGCTATAGGTATTCAAAATATACCTGAAGGAACAGCAACTGCAGTATCTTTTTTAAAGGCTGGTTATACTAAAAAACAGGCTTTTTGGTATTCAGCATTTTCTGGTTGGGTAGAACCAATAGGAGGAATAGTAGGAGCAGGATTTATTGTTTTAATGAGACCAGCTTTACCATTTTTCTTAGCATTAGCTGCTGGAGCAATGTTATATGTAATTAGCGATGAAATTATTCCAGAAACCCATTCCCATGGTTATGAAAGAGCTGCAACATTTTCATTAATAGTAGGATTTTTATTAATGATGATACTTGATAATGCTTTGGGATGATTAAAATGGTGTATTTATGGTTTATCATAAGAATAACATTATTAGGATATGAAAGAATTGCAGGAAAAAAAATAGCAACCCATGAAGATGAAATACTTTCTTCATGGGCTTTTTTCTTTTTTTCTTTTTTAGCATTTTTCCCATTTTTTGGATATATTTCATTAACTTCATTAAAAGCAGCTGTATTTAGTGGAAGCATATATTCTTTATCTTTTTTCTTATATGTATATGCTCTTGCAAATGAAGATGCTTCTGTTATTGCACCATTATACAATATGAACGTTATATTTTTGATTATAACAACAGCGATATTTTTAAATGAAAAAATAACAATAACAAAGATAATAGGTAGTTTATTAATGATATATGGAATATCTTATTTAAAAAAAGATATAAACTTAAGGGAATCATATAAAAATATTTTTAAAAGTAAAGGTGCTTTGGCTATGTTAATATCATCGAGCTTAATGGCAATAGGAAGAACAATTGATGGATATTTTGTTAGAAATATAAGTTCATTAAGCTATTCGATTTCTATATATTTAATTGTAAGTATATATTTTTTTATAGTTACTGTGATAAAATATAAATCAATAAAGCCCCATATTTCTATAATAAAAAGAAAAACTTCCCATTTAATTAATGGTGGAATATCAAATGCTTATTCATATATAGCTTTATTGAATATGTTTAAATATGTTGATGTAAGCATTGCTGAACCCGTATCTATGATTTCTGCATTAGTTACAGCTTTTTTTGCAAAATTTATTTTTAAAGAAAAAGTTGCAATAAGAGTAATTGGAACAATATTTCTAATTTTAGGAGCATTTATAATTTATTTATAGTAATACAATAGGAGAAAATAATGGCGAAAGAAAGTTATAAAATTAAGAAATTAGGTCAGGTTTTTACACCAGAATCAATAGCAAAAATAATGATTAAATTAATAAAAAATGGAAATAGAATTTTAGAACCATCCTGTGGGGATGGTGTTTTTTTACGTTTGTTAAACGGAAAAAATATAGTTGGAATAGAAAAGAATATTAAAGTTTCTAATTGTTTTAAGATGGATTTTTTTGATTACTCTTTAAGTGAAAAATTTGATACTATAATAGGTAATCCACCATATGTTGCCTTTAAAGATATAATATCAACAACGAAAAAAAAATTACCTATGGAATTTTTTGATAAAAGATCAAATCTGTTTTTATTTTTTATATATAAGTCTTTTCTGCATTTAACAGATAAAGGAGAAATTATATTTATTACTCCAAGGGATTTTTTTAGCTTAACTTCTGCTATTAAATTAAATAATTTATTATATAAAAATGGCACGATTACAGATGTTATAGAGTTTGGTGATGAAAGAATTTTTGGTTATGAATTTTCCCCTAATGTTGTAATATGGAGATATGAAAAAAACAATTTTGATAGAAAAGTAAATTATAATGGCGAAACAAGATACTTTTATAATATTGATGGACATTTTCTATTCTTAAAAAATAAAAATTATACAATACAGTTAAAAGATATTGCATATGTTAAAGTAGGTGGAGTGAGTGGAGCAGATAATATTTTCACACATGAAAGTGGAAATGTAGAAGTAGTATGTTCATATACAAAAAGAACAGGAAAAACAAAAAAAATGATTTATAATATTGTTAATGAACACATAAAAAAATATAAAAAAGAGTTGTTAAAAAGAAAAATAAGAAAATTTAATGAAAATAATTGGTATAAATGGGGAAGAGAATTTTATATTTCAAATAAACCTCGAGTATATGTAAATAGTAGAACACGGGATAAAAAACCATTTTTTATACATGAATCAATATATTATGATGGAAGTATATTAGGAATATTTCCTAAAAAGGAAATAAATATAATTAAATTTAGAGATATGTTAAATAATGTAGATTGGGAAGACCTTGGATTTGTTTGTGACGGAAGATATATATTTAACCAAAGAAAATTAGAAAATACCATACTTCCTAAAACATTTGAAGAATTTTTATAATTTTTGTTTTGATTTTAATTTTAAATATGTTATAATTAGTATAACTAACCAAAATTCAAGGGGGTATTAAAATGGAATATAGAAGACTTGGAAAAGCAGGGATTAAAGTAAGTGAATTATCATTTGGTTCATGGCTTACATTTGGTAATCAATTAGATGTTGAAAATGTAAAAGCTTGTATGAAAGAGGCATTTAATCATGGTGTAAATTTCTTTGATAATGCAGAAGCATATGCAAACGGTCTTTCAGAATCATTGATGGGTATGGCTTTAAAAGAATATAGAAGAACAGATTTGGTTATTTCTACAAAAATATTTTGGGGAGGAAATGGTCCCAATGACAGAGGTTTATCAAGAAAACATTTACTTGAAGGTACATGGAATTCTTTAAAAAGATTACAATTAGATTATGTGGATTTAATTTTCTGTCATAGACCAGATCCAGAAACTCCAATTGAAGAAAGTGTTTTAGCTATGGATTATATAATTAGAAATGGATTAGCAATGTACTGGGGAACATCCGAATGGAGTGCTGAACAAATAGAATCAGCTTTTAAAGCAGCAAAAGAATTGAACTGTATTCCGCCAACTATGGAGCAACCACAATATAATATGTTTGTAAGAGAAAAAGTTGAAAAAGAATTTAAACCATTATATGAAAAGTATGGATTAGGTTTAACAACATGGAGTCCATTAGCAAGTGGAATTTTAACAGGAAAATACAATGATGGAATCCCAGAAGATAGTAGATTAGCTAAATTCTCAAGACTGGCAGATAATATGAAAGAAAAAGGATTATTATCTGATGAAAATATAGAAAAAGTAAGGAAATTATCAGTAATTGCAAAGGATTTAGATGCAACAATGGCTCAATTAGCATTAGCGTGGTTATTAAAAAATAAAAATGTTTCAACAGTTATAACAGGTGCAAGTAGAGTGGAACAAGTTAAAGATAATATGAAAGCAGTTGAAATAAAAGAAAAACTTTCAGATGAAGTAATGGAAGAAATTGAAAAAATATTGAATAATAAACCAGAATAATTATAATTAAGCGGCTGAGGAATCAGCTGCTTTTTTTAATATACTTGCAAATTTTTTTTAATATTTTATAGTTGACTTAAACCAAAAAAAGAGTTATAATAAAAATGAAATCATTATAAAATTATAATAAAATTTGGAGGTGGTAAAATGGAAAATAGAATTCCATTGATAGGAGAAAAATTCCCAGAATTAGAGGTAGTAACAACTCATGGAAAAATGAAATTACCAGAAGCATTTAAAGGTAAATGGTTTGTATTATTCAGTCATCCTGCAGATTTTACACCAGTATGTACGACAGAATTTGTTGGTTTTCAAAAAAGATATGATGAGTTTAAAAAAATAAATACAGAATTGATAGGATTAAGTATTGATCAGGTTTTTTCACACATTAGTTGGATTAACTGGATTAAGGAAAAATTGGGAGTGGAAATTCAATATCCTGTTATTGCAGATGATAGAGGAAAGGTTGCAGAAAGATTAGGATTAATACATGCATCAGCATCTCATACAGTAAGGGCCGTATTTATTGTTGATCCAAATGGAGTAGTTAGAGCAATTATTTACTATCCACCAGAATTAGGAAGAAATTTAGATGAAATTGTTAGAGCAGTTAAAGCATTACAATTATCTGATAAATCAAAAGCAGCAATGCCTGCAAATTGGCCAAATAATGAATTAATAGGAGATAAGGTTATAGTTCCACCAGCTTCTGATGTTAAATCTGCTGAAGAAAGATTGAAGAATTATGAAGGTTATGATTGGTGGTTTGTTTATAAAAAATTAGAAGATTAAGATATTTTAATAGGGCGCATATTGCGCCCTATTTTTATAATGTTAAAAAAAATATGATATAATAATTATAAAAATAATTAACTAGGAAGATTAGGAGTTGCTTTTATGGGAATAAAGGAATTTTTTAATAGAGTGACATTATATTTATTCCTTATTATATTTATAATAGGAAATATATTCTTCTACCTCTCTTATAGAAAAGAAATAAATAATAGAATTAATGTAATAAAAAATAATATAGAAATAATCTCTTCTAATATACGTAATTTTATAGATAATGAAAAACTTATTCTAAATAATATTTCAAATAATATAACATTTGTAGAAACACAAGACTTTTTAAAATCTGATATTTTAAAAAAAATATATTTATTAAATGGTGAAAATTTAAAATATGTTTATTTTGCAGATATTAATGGAAATATATCAACTTATCCGGAAATAAATATTCCATCAAAATTTACTCCTAAAGAAAAAGAATGGTATAGAGAAGCTTTAGAAAGTAATAATGTTGTGATTTCAAGCTCTTTTGCTGATGTAGAAAAAACTGAATTAGTAATAACCTTATCAAAAGCATTGAAAAATGATAAAAATTTATTGGGAGTTATAGGTTTTGATTTAAATAATGAAAAAATAATCAAAATATTGGATTCTACAATATTAAATAATTTGTATCAATATTCGATAATAAAAAATGGTAAAGTTTTATTTAATAAAGAAATACACAAAAAATCAGAAAGTACCTATCAAATAAATATATCTAATTTGAAGTTTAATAAAACTTTTGATTTAATAAAGGATAAAAATTATATTTATACATATCATAAAATAGAAAATGATCTATATTTACTTTATGTATATGATCTGGGATTTTTAAAAGCAGAACTCATAATGAAATCTTATATTTATTTTTTTATAGTCTTATTTTTTCTAGTAGTTTTAGAGTATATGTATGGGAAAATTTTAGTAAAAAATATTGTTATTCCAATAAGTGAAATTTCAGATTCTATGAAATCATTTTCACTAGATTTAAAGAAAAAAAGGGTTCCGAATTTTTCTAAAAAATACAAAATCAAAGAAATACATGAAATATCAAAAAATTATGAAAAATTTATAGGATCATCTATAGCAACTATGTTAAACTTTAATCTTTTAACAGATAGAATAAAGGATATGTATAACAAATTGGAAAAGGTTAATAACATGTTTTTTGAAATAATTAATCTTATATCTTTGCTGGATAAAAATAATTTAAGTATAGAAAAATACTATGAATCTATATTAAAATATGCTATAAATCATATTGAAGAAGCAAAATATGGAAGCATATCAATAATAAAAAATGGGAAATGGGAATATATCGCATCTGTCGGACATAATATTAGTATTTTAAAAAATATAAGAATGAATGTAGAAATTGATGAATCATCTATTAATAAGGTTAATCTTTTAAAATTTGATCAAATTTTAGATAAAGATAAAAAATATATGAATAAAGATGATTTTGAAAAATTAAAATTAGCAACTAAACCATATAAATATGCTTTGACGTATATATCTAATATAGATAAATCTTTCTTAATTATATCAATAGATTCTCCAGATGAAAAAGGTTTTTCAAAAAGTAGTATTGAAATTTTTGAAGCGTATGTAGAATTGGCAAAAATATTTTTATATAAAAAATATGAAATAACAAGAACAGAAAATATATATTTTAGATTTGCTGAAAAGTTAGCCTCAATAGCAGAAGGTCATGATGATATTACAGGAAAACATATTTATAGAGTTGGTGAAATATCAACATTTTTAGCGAAAAAAATGAATTTTGATGAAAGATTTATAGAAAAAATTAGAAAATTCGCACCATTACATGATATAGGTAAAGTTTATGTTCCTTATGATATTTTAAATAAAGAAGGAAAATTAACAAAAGAAGAATTTGAAATAATGAAAACACATACTATATATGCTAGAAACTTGTTTGAAGATGATAAATATTTTGATATGGCTTTAAATATAGCATTGTATCATCATGAAAATTGTGATGGTAGTGGATATCCATATGGATTAAAATGCGAACAAATTCCTATTGAAGCAGCAATTGTAAAAATAGCAGATATATATGATGCTTTAAGAGCAAAAAGATCATATAAAGAAGCATTTTCACATGAAGAAAGCGTTAAAATAATTCTTAATGGAGATGATAGAGTAAAGCCTATATACTTTCGTAAAGATGTCCTAGAAACTTTTAAAAAATATCATAATGAAATAAATATAATATGGAATGAAATAAATAATAACGGAGGTGGTAAACATGAATTTGAAAATTGAAGCAGTAGATATTAAATTTCCTTCTGATTGTAATGTGATAGTTGGGCAGTCACATTTTATAAAAACAATAGAAGATATTTATGAAACAATTGTAACAACAGTGCCAGGAATGAAATTTGGAGTGGCATTTAATGAAGCAAGTGGTCCAAGATTAATAAGATTTGATGGAAATGATGAGGAATTAATAAATATTGCTATTGAAAATGCTAAAAATGTTGCAGCAGGCCATTTTTTTGTCTTAATAATAAGAAATGGATATCCAATAAATATTTTACCAAGATTAAAACAAGTACAAGAAATAGTTAATATATTTGCAGCAACAGCAAATCCACTACAAGTATTGGTAGCAGAAACAGATTTAGGTAGAGGAGTAATTGGTGTTGTTGATGGAAATCCACCTTTAGGAGTAGAAGATGAAGAAGATAAAAAGAAAAGATATGATTTTTTAAGAAATATTACAGGTTATAAAAAATAGACCGGGTCAACCGGTTTATTTTTTTAAAAGTTTGTTTTTAATTATGGTCGGGGAGACCGGATTCGAACCGGCGACCTTCAAATCCCGAATTTGACACGCTACCATCTGCGCTACTCCCCGAACTAAAAAATATTATACCATAAAAAAATAAATTATGATATAATTAAAATATAAATAAAAATGCAGAGGTGGTAATATGAAAAAATTATTAGTTTATACATGGATTGAAACATGGAAAAGACTATTTGGTGATGAAAAAATAGATGAAATTTTAAGTAATAATAATGTAAATCCAAAAGAAAAAGGTTCTCTTTTAGAAGATTTTGATGAAAATTTATTGGAAAAAATAATAACGGAGATAGCCGAAAAAAATAATGTTACAAGATCAGAAATGATGAGAAAAACTGGAAAGGAAAATATCAAAACATTCCATAAATGGTATCCGCTATTTTTTAAAAAACCGTCTGCTCTAGCATTTTTAGCAGCAATGGATACAATTCATATGTTATTGACTAGAAGATTGGGAATATTACCTCCAAGAATTATTTTTGAACCAATAACTTCTACTAAAGCGTATTTATTATATAAATCAAAAAGGGAATTTTCTGACTATTTTTTAGGTTTAATTGAAGGTGTTGGAGAACACTTTAATGAAAAAATAGATATTGAAATTGTTGATAAGGGAAAAGATGAAGAATTTAACTATTTAAAAGTTCAATTAACAGCAGAAAGACCTTATGTAAAAATAGAAAAAATGAATTTATTTAAAATTTTATCCTTAGGCGTATTTAAATCATTAAAAAGCGTATATTTATTTATTATGCCGATATTAGTAGTTTTAATTTCATGGTTATCTTTTACTTATATTTCTAATAGTTTTACAGCAGCAATTACAACAGGTGTTATTTTTTTCATTTTATCATATATTGGAATATTAGATTATAGCAAAGGACATAATGTTATTCTTGATATATTAAAAAATTATAAAAATAAAAACTTTGATTATCCTGTTAAACTCGACGGAGTTAAAGAAATACAGGAAATAACTGATTCTACTTATGAATTAACAGATGAATTTAGGAAAATTTTACTTGGAGTTACTGGGGATGTACAAGAAATAGAAGGAGCAGTAAATACTGTAAATGAATCAGCACATAATTTAAAGGATTTAATAGATACGATGCAAGATTTAGCTCAGCAAGTTGCTGATACATCAATTCAAATTAGCAATGATACAGAAAACGTATCAGAGGCAGTGAATTCTAATGTTCAAACACTATCAGAAATAGTTGATAAAGAAAGTAACATGGTTAAATCTTTAAATAGTGCTGTAGATGAAATATTAAAATCTTCTAAAAATGTTGAAAATTCATCTATTGGAATATTAGAAATGAGTAAAAGATTTAAAGAATTAGTAAATCTTGGTGATAAATTACAAAAAGAAGCAGAACAAATAAAAGAAATAGCATCTACTGTAATGAGTATAGCAGAACAAACAAATTTATTAGCCTTAAACGCTGCAATAGAAGCAGCAAGGGCTGGTGAAAGTGGAAAAGGATTTGCTGTAGTTGCAGATGAAATAAGGAAATTAGCTGAAGAGTCAAAAGAATCAGCTAATAACATATCTGAATTTTTAGGTACAGTAACAGAAGGAATTAATGAATTAACAGAGAAATTAACAAATGAATTTGAAGAAATGAAAAATCAATCTGATACTTTGAATAAGAGTTCTTTAGAAAACAAAAAATCAAGTGAGAAAATTTCTCAGATAGCAGCTGAAATTAATGATTTAATTGTAAAACTTGAAAATGAAGAGAAAACATTGGAAAATACAACGCAAAATATCGAAAGTTTATTAGCTATTTCAGAAGAGAGTGCTGCAACTGCCGAAGAAATAAGTGCATCCATACAAAACTTCTTATTTAATACAAAAGAAATACTTACAGAAGTAGGAAAGATAGCTAGCTATATCGATATTTTGTATGACAACTTTGAAGGGGTAAATATTTAAAAAGGGGATGGAAAAATGGAAAATAAATATTTAATTTATCAATTAGGTGCATATCTTGGAACACCATCATTTTATAATCTTATTGGTGAACTGATAAAAAATGAAACAAATAGTTCTAAAAATATTATAGTAAGATCAGAGGGAGAAAAATGGGTAATTCTTGATTCTAAAGGTTATAATCCTAAACAATTATCTTTTGATAATTTTGAAGAAATTTTGGTAAAAATTGAAGATATAAATATACTTAAATTTCCTTTTAATACTTATATACTATTTGATGGAAAATTTGAAGATAAGACCTTAATAAAATTATTAAGTATGTTATTTGATAAAGAAGAGGAGTTATATGAAAAATATAGGCTTGAAATGATTATAGATAGATTATCATATCAACTTTCGGGTATAGAAAGTATAGTTAAAATGCTGTCTAAAAAAATAGAAGAAAAAGATTTTTTAGAAACACTATTAAGCAGTATTTCTGAAATCTTCTTTTCTACAGTAGGATTATATTCATCTGAAAAACAATTAATAAAAAAAATGGGTAGATTAAGTTTACCAGAAGAAATCGAGTTCTATGATAATATGCAAAATGGTTTGAATGAAGGAAAAATATATAACATTTTTAATTTTAGTGATGAACAGAAAGCATATTATGATGTTTTTAATATTAAATATATAGTTCCTTATTTAAAGGAAGGTGTTTTAAAATATTATATAACAATTTCAAGAGATACTCCGATTGAAAAAGAAGAATCAGAAGTTTTTGAAACAATTTTTAGAATTACCAAATTTTTCTTCGAAGAAAATTCTATTTAGGAGTGATAATATGTCGAGTTCAATTACTTTATTTGAAAATGAGAATCATAAGTTTATATATTTAGGTGTAGAAAAAAATAATATTGAAGGTATTTTTACAAATCAATTTTTAATAATTCATAATAATGAAGGTATATTATTGGATCCTGGAGGAGTTCATGTTTTTCCAAGAGTTTTGGCAAATGTATCTGAAAATATAGATACTAAAAATATAAAGGCAATATTCTATACTCATCAAGATCCAGATGTTTCATCTGGAATTGCATTGTGGAGCTCTACCCTTGAAAATGCAAAAATATATATATCGGCATTATGGGAAAGGTTCCTTCCCCATTTTGGAGTATTTAATTTGGACATGCTTGTTCCCATTGAAGATAAAGGAGGAAAAATAGAATTTTCTGATGGAAGTTTCTTGGAAATTATACCAGCTCATTATTTACATTCCTTAGCTAATTTTTCTTTGTATGATCCAACGTCTAAAATCCTTTTTTCTGGTGATATTGGAGTAGGTGTTGTTCAACCATCAACAGAACATATATATGTTGAAAATTTCAATAGTTATGTAAAATATATGGAAGTTTTTCATAAAAGGTATATGACATCAAATATTGCAGCAAGAAAATGGATAGAAAGAGTATCAAAATTAGATGTTGAAATGATGGTTCCACAACATGGATTGTTATTTAAGAAAAAAGAATATTTAGAATTTTTAAATTGGTTTAGAGATTTGAAATGTGGTATAGATATATTAAATCAAATATATTAGGAGTGATTCTATGGAGATTCAATCTCTCAAAGATACAATAGAAAAATTGGCTCAAAATGTTTATCATGAAAGCATATTAACCTCATTTATAGAAAATCTTGATGAAGTATTAGGGGAAAGATTTGAAGAAGCAAATAACATTACACAAGAAATAGGAAATCGGGTTATAAATACAATAGAACAAACCTCTTTTATTGCTAATGAAATTGAGAAAATGTATGAAAATAGTAAGAATGAAAAAAACAAAATATCTGATATAAACTCTAATATAATAAATAAATTAAAAGATATTGGTGGTAATTTAAACGATGTAAAATTTGATGTAAATGAATCAATAAATATCGTGTCTAATGCATTAAATAGTTTTGATGAAGTTCAAGAAATAACAAAAAATATAAATAAAATTGCTAGAAAAACAAATATTTTATCTATAAATGCATCAATTGAAGCAGCAAAAGCGAAAGAACATGGAAAAGGATTTGCGGTAGTTGCCGAAGAAATTCAAAAACTTTCAGAGGAAACAAATGAAAGTGCTAAACAAATTAATGATAGAATAAAAAAGCTATCTAATGAAATAAAAGATGTTTTAGATAAAATAAATCACATTTCCAATTTATTTAATATAGTGGCAGATGTAACAGATAATTCATTGAATATTTTAGAAAAAAATGAATATTTTTTAAATGAATTAATAAAAGCATTAAATACAAATATTCTTGATCTTGAATCAAATCTTGGGAATTTAAATATGTCAAAAAAAGATATATCAATACTTATTAAAACTATAAGTTCTTTAAATTCTGTAATAAAAAATGTTTTAAGTATGCAAGGAAAAATAAAAAATATAGAAATATAAAATAAGATAAAAAGTCCAGCAAAAAGCTGGACTTTTTATCTATGATCTTGGTTGAACAACAAATTTAATAGCAGTTCTTTCTTCACTATCAATTTTTACATCAACAAATGCAGGTATGCATACTAAGTCAATACCACTTGGTGCAACATAACCTCTTGCAATTGCAACTGCTTTAACAGCTTGATTAACAGCACCAGCACCGATAGCTTGAATTTCAGCTTTCCCCTTTTCCCTTATAATTGCAGCTAATGCACCAGCGATAGCTATAGGTTTTGAATTTGCAGCAACTTTCAATACTTCTACTTCTGCCATAAATCTTACCTCCCTTTTTTTACTACTATTTCTACATATATTAGTGGAATTGGCGCACCTGGAGGGATTTGAACCCCCAACCTGCGGATCCGAAGTCCGACGCTCTATCCAATTGAGCTACAGGTGCGTCTCAAAATATATTATACTTTAAAAATTCAATTTAATCAAGAGGTAAAATCAATCACTTGTATATTATTTTGTTATAAGAAGTTTAAAATAAATTTGGTATAATAAGTTGAGGTGATTGTATGAGGATTCTTTTAATATCTGATATACATATTCCAATAAGAAATAAGTATGATAATCTTGAAAAAATTGGAATTAATCAATTTGATTATATAATATCAATGGGCGATTATACCGAAGAAGATGTTATTTATTATTTTAAGTCTCATAGTCCAGAATTTTATGGAGTTTTTGGAAATGTAGATGAATACAATATAAAATATATGTTACCTGAAAAAAAAGTTATAAAACTTGGAAATTATAATATAGGAATTATTCATGGTCATCAAGCAGGATGGGGTGATCCAAAAAAATTAATAAATAGATTTCAAAATATAGATATATTATTATATGGACACTCTCATAGAAAAGATGATTCGATTATTAATGGAATTCGATGTATAAATCCCGGTGCATTTTGCGATGGTAATTATGCAATTCTAGAGATAAGGAGTGATGGAATATTATTGAATTGGAAACAAGTCTCAATTTAAAAATTGAACAAATAAAGGCAGAGATAAAAAATATAGTAAAAGATAATATATTATATATAGCTTTTTCAGGAGGTATGGATAGTACTATAGCTGCTTTTTTAGCAAAAGAAGCTTTAGGTCCAGAAAAAGTGAAATTGGTAAATGTTTTATTTGGACCTTTTGCATATTCAAAAAGCATAGAATCTGTTTTAAAAACAGCTGATGAACTGGGATTAGAAATTGAATTTGCAGACAAACATCAAGCACAATATAAAATAATGATGAAAGGGCCAAATTGTAATCAATGTACAAAAAAATTAAAAATGTCTGGTGTTAGAGCAGTAGCAGGAGATAATTTAGTAGCAACAGGAGCAAATCAATCTGATTCCTGGGGAAAAACTTGTATAAAAGTAATGAATAATTTATATTCACCTATTATAGGTTTAACAAAAGATGAATTAAGAATGATTGTAAAAAAATACAATTTAAATATAAGAAGAGTAGGTGAAAATGCTCACAGAGAGGGATGTAAATTAAAGCATCTTTTAAAATTATTGATTAATATGGATTATCATGGAAGAGCTGTATCTTTTGCAAATGAAATAATACATGATATTTTGGATAGATATGAATATAAAAGAGAAATAGCAAATGTAAAAATAATAGGACCATTATCCAAAAACATTGCTTTAATTAATATAAAACCATATCCACCAAAAGAAATATATGATGAAATTGTAGAAATATTAGAAAATGAAGAAAGTATAGACGAAGTATACATTGTAGATAAACCATTGAAATTAGTAGTTAGTGCAAATCCTGGTATATATGGAAATGAAGAATCTAGATATTGGATTGAAAAAGGGAGATTACAACCAGAATTTGCAGCTCCAATAAAAATAATATGGAAAAAATCAAAAAATGAAAGATTGTCTACGTTTCATGTAGTAGATTTTCAGTTTGAGGAGTGATATTTTGAATTATCTACTTCCTTTGATTTCAGGGGTATTAACAGGTTTATCAATGCCTGGAAATTTATTTTCATTTTTAATATGGTTTTCAGTTGCTCCTTTTTTATATTCATTTACAAAATCTAAAGGAACGTTTGAACGATTAATTAAAGTATTCATATACTCTTATTCTTTAATGTTTTCCACGCTATGGTGGGAAATACCTGTTTTATCTAAAAATATACCTGAGGTAATAAATGCATTTCCTGGTTATATAGGTTTTTTATCCTTTTTATTGATGATTCTTATATTAACATTACCCTATTATATAATATGGTTTTTAGGAGAATTATATTTTAGAAAGTCCAGAGTAATAAGTTTTAAATCATTATTATTGTTTTCAATATTTTCATATTCAGCAGCAGAAATATTAAAGTACTTTGGGGATTTCGCTTTTACAGGAGCAAATCTTTCTGATGCATTATATTTGTATACAGGTCTTTTACAAATAACACCATTTACGGGGAGCATAGGATTAACAATATTAATTCTTATAGTTAATTCTATAATAGCATTTGTTCCTAATAGAGAAAGAATAAAATATATAGTGGTAATCGTAGGATTAATATATGTAATTAATTTTACAATTTCAGAAAAATTACCTTTTGTAAAAACAAACGAAGATTCAATTAAAGTTAGTATTTTTCAAACAAATGTTCCCCAAGAAGTAAAATACTCAGAAAATCAATGGAGTTCTTATGTTGAAATATCAAATTATTTACAAGAACACAATGAAAAGTCTGATTTGCTTATATTGCCAGAAGCAGTTTTTATAAGAGATATTAGAGGTTCAGAGATATTTAGAATTATACAGGAAGCAATAAAAATATCAGAAAAAAATTGGATAATTGGATTTCCTACAGTGAACACAGAAAAAAAAGAATTTTATAATAGCGCATTATATTTAAATAAAAATGGAGAAATAGAAAAAATATATAATAAAATAAAATTAATGCCATTTGCAGAATTTTTACCATATGAAAATTTATTTAAAGTATTTTCATTTTTTAAATTGGTAAATTATTATACTCCTGGAGAGGATTATACAGTTTTGGATTTAGATGATAAAAGATTTAGTGTTCAAATTTGTTTTGAAACATATTTTCCAGAAATTTCTAGAAAATTTGTAAAAAATGGAGCTCAATTTTTAGTAGCCATATCAAATGATGGTTGGTTTAGTCATAAAACAGCATTAAAACAACATTTTTCAAAAGCCGTAATGCGAGCTGCAGAAAATAGAAGAACATTTATTCAAGTATCTAATACAGGTATTAGTGGAATTATAGATAAATATGGAAGAATAATAGAAACATTGCCAATAAAAACATATATAGGGCAAAATTTTTATGTTCCATTAGAAACAAAAACGACATTTTATACTAAATATGCCGATATAATAATTATAATTATTTTAATACTAGCATTATTGTTTAGTCTTATTTAGAGATAAAAATTTATTTAAGAAAGGGGGGAAATGATGAAAATAAAATGGTTTGGACATTCATGTTTTGGAATTGATTATCAAAATGTAAAAATATTAACAGACCCGTTTGATGAAAGTGTTGGTTATCCTATACCAAATTATAATCCAGATATAATAACTGAAAGTCATCAGCATTTTGATCATAATGCACATCATCTTATTAAAGGAAATTATAAATTAATAAACACAGTAGGTGAACATCTTCATAAAGGGGTAAAAATAACAGGAATAAAAACATATCATGACAAATTAAAAGGTCGTGAAAGAGGGGAAAACATTATCTTTAAATTTAAATTTTCAGATGGATTAACTATGGCTCATTGTGGAGATTTAGGAGAAATCCCAAATGACAAAAAAATATCTATATTAAAAGATGTAGATATTTTAATGATTCCTGTTGGTGGATATTATACAATAAATGCTACCGAAGCAAAAGAAATAGCAAAAAAAATAAACCCGAAATTGATAATACCAATGCATTTTAGAACCAAATATATAAAATTTCCGATTAGTTCAGTTGAAAACTTCGTAAATCTTATGATGTTAAGTACATTAAAAGTTGAAAAAGAATATTCTATTAGTAAAGAACAATTAAATGCAATAGAGACAAAAATATTATTATTTAGTATTTAGAGGTGTATTATGAATAAAATATCATTTTTACTAATTATAACAATTTTTATTTTAACATCGTGTTTCTCGCCAAATAATAATGATAACATTGGTGAATCTATATTATCATTTTATTTAACCGATTCCCCAAATGAAAATATTCAAGAAGCAAAATTAAACATTAAGGAAATAAAATTTACTTCTGATTCAACAGAAATAGAACTTTTAACCAATCAATCAGAGGATTTCCTACAACTTGCAGGATATTTAAAAAAAATAAAAGAAATTAGTGTATATGATACATTAAAGAACGCTAAAATAAATATAACACTTGATTCAACGATTGATATTGGGAGTAAAACTTTATCAGTGGAATCAACAAAGTTTATACTTGAATTAGATACTTCAGAATTTAATTTGAATAGGAAATATGATGTTATAATTGACTTGGATCTTGGATTATCATTAACAGGAGATACTAATTTTAATCCTTATTTTAAAACGTGGATGGTTGCAAATTCAAGTGCTGATTATGTTAATATATCTGGTTATATATATGATAATTCAATTACTCAAACACCTAAAAAAAATAGAACAGTATTAATAACAGATACAAATTATTCTACAATATTATATTCAACTATTTCAAATGAAGATGGGAAATATGAATTCAATAAATTAAAATTAGATTTAACAAATGAATATAAAATTGCAGTTGCTTATGCAGGAGTAAATATAGAACACAACCTTGAAAATTTTGAACCATATATAATAACAGATAGCGCAACAAATTTAGATATTAATAATGAGGAAATTAATTTATATATTGGAGAAGGACAATAATATTAACATACAAGGGGGAATATAAGTGAAAACATTAAAAGATGTAATAGAAAAAGCAAAAACTGTTAGTAAAAAAAGAGTGGTAGTTGTTGGTGCCGAAGATAAAGAAGCACTAAAAGCAGTATCTGCAGCATATGAAGAAGGATTTATTGAACCAGTTTTAGTAGGAAAAAAGGAAATAATTGAAGAGAATTTAAAGGAAATAGGAAAAGAATTTGATATAATTGATGCAAGAACAGAAGAAGCAGCTGCAGAGCAAGGTGTAAGATTGGTATCATCAGGTGCAGCGGATATTGTTATGAAAGGCTTAATAAAAACATCAAAATTATTAAAAGCTGTTTTAAATAAAGAATGGGGTTTAAGAACAGGAAGCGTTTTAAGTCATGTTGCAATAATTGAAACAGAAGGGTTAGATTCATTAAAATTAGTAACAGATGGTGGAATGATAATTAAACCTACTTTAGATCAAAAAGTTGCAATTATTAACAATGCTGTCGGATTAGCACATTCTATGGGAATAGAAAACCCAAAAGTTGCGTTATTAGCTGCGGTTGAAGTAGTAAACCCAGATATGCCAGAAACACTTGATGCAGCAATAATAACTCAAATGAATAAAAGGGGCCAAATAAAGGGATGTACAATAGATGGACCACTTGCATTAGATAATGCTTTAAGCGAAATAGCAGCAAAAATAAAAAAGATAAATAGCGAAGTAGCAGGTCATGCTGATATTTTAGTGGTTCCAGATATACACGCTGGAAATGTATTGGGAAAATCAGCAGTTTATCTCGCAAATGGAAAAATTGCCGGACTTGTATTAGGTGCTAAAGCTCCTATAGTAATAGTATCAAGAGCAGATACAGCAGAATCAAAACTTGCATCATTAGCTTTAGCAGTATTAAAATCATAAAAAATCTATAAATATTTTATAATAGAGGCCTAGGCCTCTATTTTTTTATTTGACAAAAGAGAAAAAAAGTATTATAATTAAAATGTATATTTAATCGAACGTTCGATTAAAAGGAGGGATTTATATAAAAGATAAAATATTAAAAGCGTCAATAGACTTATTTTCAAAAAAAGGCTTTGATGGTACAGGTGTAAGAGAAATAGCTAAAAAAGCTAATGTAAGCCAATCTATGATTAATTATTATTTTGGTTCAAAAAAAGGTATTTTAAAGGAAATTATAGAAGTATTTTTTGAGGAAATGAATAAAAATTTAGATATAAATAATATTAAAGAAAAACCCTTTGAGGATAGAATAAGAATAGCAATTAAATCATTAGTAAACGTTTTGAAGAAAAACGAAAAATTATTTAAAATTATTATGTTATATATTCCAGAAACAGAAAAAGACCTTATTAAACTTAGAAGAGAAAAATTAAAAAATATTATTTTAAGGAAAATTTTTATAGAAAAATTCAAAGGGTTTGATAGTAATATAAGATATGAAATAATAGGGCCTGCATTAAGTGGAATGATCTTTTCACATTTTCTTTTAAAAGATGTTATACCAAATATAACAGAAAGGAATTTTGATAATGATTTTTATGATATATATCCGGATTATATAGCAGATATTTACTTATATGGAGTATTAAATAAAATAAAAAAGGAGATGTGATTATGGAAAAATATACAAATTTTATATTTAAAAACAGGAAAAAACTTTTGATATTATTAGTTTTAATTAACATTATAGCTTTACTAGGTATATTTAGAATAAAATTGAATGTTGATATGAAAACATTTTTGCCATCTGACTCTAATTATTTAAATAGTTACAAAATAATAGAAGAAAAATATAATTTATCTGATCAATTGGTAGTTATGTTAGAAACTGAAAAAAATCCATTAATAGATATAAATACATATAAAAAATTATGGAGTTTACAAAGAGAATTAGAGAAAATAGATGGTATTAATATAATTTCCAGCATATTTCCTGAATCATTGCCAGGATATAATATAAAAACATCAGAAGATATAACAGAAAGTTTTATTAATAAATTAAGTAGTATAACAATATTTAAAGATAGATTTTTTAGAGAAAAAGATGGAAAATTTTATACATTAATGACAATACCTTTAAAAAGTGATAATTTAGGTATTGTAGATAAAATAGAGGAGAAATTAAATGGGTTAAGGCATTATTCAGCTGGAACATTATTTTTTACAAAAAAATTATTTGATTATTTATTAAGTATAGTAATATTTTTACCACCTTTTGCCTTTATTACAATGTTAATAATATTTTCTCTTCAACTAGGATCAAAAAAAGTGGCGTTATTCTCAATAATACCAGCTGGATTAGGTGCATTATGGACATTAGGATTAATGGGTTGGTCTGGAAGAGAGTTAAGTATAGCAAGTGTATTAGTACCAATATTCACTATAATAATGGGTAGTGCAGATGGAATGCACTTTTTAACCCATTATATAGAATATATCGAAAAAGGATACGAAAAGAAAAATGCAATTTCAGAAACATTAAAAAGCACTGGTATTGCAATGATAATGACAACTATAACAACCATTATAGGGTTTATTTCAATGGTGTTTATTAATTCAAATATGATGAAAGAAATGGGGTTATGGTCATCATTTGGTATAGGTTTTGCTGGAATAGCAACATTATATGTATTACCATTAATAATATCTGGTAATGTTATATTAAAAAGAAAACGAACCCATGTTTTTGATGTATCTTTTACTAAAAAATTATGGAATAAAAAAGGAATAATTATATTTATTGTTATAATTTTAATCTTTTCATTATTAATACCTACAATTACAATCAAATTTGACCAAATATCTATGTTTAAAAAATACACAAAAGTAAGAAAAGATTATGAGGTATTAAACTCAGTATTTTCTTTTAATATACCAATACTTATAGATTTTCAAACCAATAAAGACCCTTTAAACAAAGAATATTATGATGAAATGAAAAAAATTGAAAATTTAGAAGAAATTGTTACCTTTAATTATCCTCAACAATTTTTGGATATAATGGGAAAAGAATTTTTTAATTTTAAAATTTATCCAACTCCAATACAGGTATTAATAATAAAAAATGCTTTAAAAAATAATCCATCAATTCCATTATTTGATCTAGTTTCTGGTAAAAGTTATATTGGAATACTAACAACAGTAGATAATTCGGGTAAAACTTTAAGTAAAGTAGAAAACACAGTTAAAAATTTAAAAAAAACTAATCTATTTAAAGATATTGTTATTACAGGTATGCCATATGTATTCAATGAAATGAATACTACAGTTTTAAATAGCCAAATAAAAAGCATTTTAATTAGTTTAGTATTGGTGTTTATATCAATATTTATAATGATCAGAAGTATAAAAACAGCACTTTATGGAATATTACCATTATTAGGAGCATTGATAGTTGAATTTGGTGTAATGGCATTATTTAAAATACCCCTTAATATACAAAGTGCATTAATGGCAAACATCACAATAGGTGTAGGTGTTGATTATGCTATTCATATGATAGGAACATACAAATATTATAAAACAAGAAGTAAAACACCAATAAAAGAAACTTTCAATGTTGTACAAAAACCAATTATGGCAAATGCATTAGGATTAGCATTGGGATTAACAATATTAAACTTTTCACCATTTACATTTCACACTTATCTTTCAATAATAATGTGGGTTGGTATGATAAGTGCATCAATGTTTACCTTAATATTGTTACCAAATTTATTGAAATCTAATAATAAATCTCTCTAATAAAAATATATATTTAGGGATGTGGGAACATAAAAAGATTGTTTGTAAAAAAACTATTTATTATATTATTATTATTGTTAAATATAAATATTTTTTCAAAAACGCTATTAGTTCTTGGTGGTGGAGGTGCTGCGGGAGCATATGAAATAGGAGTTTTAAAATATATAGTAGAAAATAATATTGAAATAGATGGTGTTTATGGTGTTTCAGCGGGTGCTTTAAATGGAGCAGGATTTGTTATGGGAAAATTAGAAGAAGTTGAAAAACTTTGGAAAAGTATTAATGAAGAAGATGTTTTTGATTTAGATATAAAAGATCATCATAATAAAATTAAACCATTTATTTTTGACCCATCACCATTATATAATTTTCTAAATAAAATAATTTCAGAAAAATTGATATTAAAATCAAAATATGATTATGGAATATTGACATTTGATATAAATGATTTTAAACCAGTTTTTTTAAGAAAAGAAGAAATGAAAGGAAAAATGGTTGATTACATTTTTGCAAGCGCTAGTTATCCGCTATTTGGAGCTATTGAAATAGATGGAAAAAAATACACTGATGGAGGCGTTTTTTCAAATACATTTCCTGCATTATTAGCAGATAAATATGGATATGACAAGGTAATAGCAATATATCCAGTAATTGATAATCCTACAGATTGGTTTTTATATTTAATACAAAAAACAAAAAAAAATATATTAATTATTAGACCTACAGATTCGGTACCATTCCCATTAAATTTTTCTCCTGATTATTCAAAAACATTAATAGAAATGGGATATAACGATGCAAAAGAGAAATTAAAAAGCTGGAAATAATTACTTCCAGCTTTTTTTAATTTCTTCAACTAATTTTCTTGCAGTAGGAGTTGCAGCTATCCCACCATTTCCTGTTTCCCTTAAATCTTCATGTATCATTTTCCCTACTCTATACATTGCATCAACAACTTCATCAAAAGGAATAACGCTTTCAATTCCTGCTAAGGCCATTTCTGATGTAGAAATAGCAATATTAGCAGCAGAAGCATTTCTTTTAACACATGGAACTTCTACAAACCCACCAACAGGATCACAAACAAGCCCCATTAAAGATTTTAATGCTAGAGAAGCAGCATTTCCACATTTTTCAGCATCTTTAGAGAAATAATAAGTTAATGCAGCTGAAGCCATAGCAGCAGCGGTTCCAATTTCTGCCTGACAACCACCTGCAGCGCCAGAAATAGTTGCTTTTTTAGCAATTATATTTCCAATAGCTCCTCCAATAATAAAAGCAGAAACCAGTTCTTCAAAATCTGCATTATAGACTTTTTTTAAGGCATACAATACAGCTGGTACAACGCCACAAGCACCGGCAGTAGGACAGGCGACTATTCTACCCATAGCAGCATTATTTTCAGCGGTTGAAATTGCTGTAATTGTTGCAACATAATTAAACTCACTGAGCATTTTAGGTGTATGTTTCAGCAATTTTGGAGCATTGTTCCCTGTTAATCCGGTTAAACTTTCATGTTTTTTACCATAATTTTTTTCTGCTTCAGTAAGCATAACCTCAACTAATTTTCTCATATTATTCTTTATAATAACAGGATCAACCCCTGTTTCAACCATTTCTTCTGTTAAAATAACTTCATCAAAAGGAATTTTTGTTTCTTTCCACATGTCTAAAATTTGATTAAATTTCATCTTTATCACTTCCAATATAGAAATACTTTATTACGCATTCTAAATTTTCCAACTCATTTAAATTGTCAGGTTTTTCATCAAGCTCCAGTATGGTTAAAGCTTTACCTTCTATGATATTTGTTCTTTTTAAATAAAGATTAGCTACATTTACATGAATTATTTTTAAAATATTTTCTAAAGCACCCTTCACATCTTTGTTAACTATAATTAATGTATTATAATCTCCAGATAAGTCACAATCAACGCCATTAATTTTTGTTATTTTTATTGCACCGCCACCAACAGATGCTCCCTGAACTTCATTTATTTTATTATTTTTAATCATTTTAATTAATACAGTATTTGGATGAACATCACCAAGATCTGTTTCTATAAAAGTGTATTTTAAATTTTGTTTTTTAGCTAGTTCATATGCATTTTTTATATCATAATCGTATTCTCTTAATCCTAATACACCAGCAATCAAAGCTCTATCAGTTCCATGACCTAAATATGTTTTTGCAAATGAACCATGTAAATAAAATTCTACTTCATCGGGTTTTTCACCAAATAATTTATAAGCAAATCTAGCAATTTTTAAAGCACCCAGTGTGTGTGAGCTAGAAGGTCCAACCATTACAGGCCCAACAACATCTAACATAGACATAATATCACCCCATAAATAAATATAAATTAATTATAACACATTAATTTTAATTTATTCTTTATAGATGAAATTTATAAAATAAAAATAAAAGCATATAAAAATGAAATTATAAAAAATTTGAAATATGTATAAAAAAAGTAGTATAATTTAATAAAGATAGAATATTATTTTTATAGAATATTATTTTAAAGGAGAATATTATGAAATATTATTCTAAAATAGCTTTTAAAACTATTGAAAAGAGTTTATTCATATTATTTGAAGATATATTATTAAAGACAAATTCTTATTCTGGTTCATTATTTGTTTTTGATAATAATCAAAAACTAATTTTTAAAAGTTTAAAAAATATTAATATTCCTATAGATTCATTAAATATAGGAGAAATTGATGAATGGGCAATAAAAAATGGAGAAATTGTTCATATATCAGATTTAAAAAAGATACCAGAATTAAAATATTATTCAAAAAATAAAATTAAAGATGCAATTGTATTTCCAATATTTTTCGATGGAAAGTTATTGAGTATTATTAATCTAAACAAGAAAGATTCTGTATATAGTAATTCCGAGATTGAATTGCTAAAAAGTTATAAAAATTTATTAATATCTACAATATTAAATATTTTTTATATAGAAGAGTTATCATCTCAAAAAATATTTTTTGAAACACAGCACAAAATAATAAATTTAATACTAGAAATTTTTGAAAAAACAAAAACGCAAAAAAATTTTTTAGAAGAATTAAAAAATATGTTTAGGAAAGAGTATCATATTAATATTTATCTAAAAAAAACGGATAAGAAACACAATTATACTATAGAAATTGATAATGAATATTATCTTGTAAATGCAGAATATATAAATGAAATAGATATTTTAGATTTTTTTGAAGAAAAAAGAAAAATTGATGTTAACAAATTTAGAAATTTATATGTTTTTGTAGAGAAACTATTAAAATTAAAAAAACTAGAAGAAATTGATAAAAAAGTAGAGTATATGTTAAAAGAATCCAGGGAAGGATTAATGCTTAAATTTACATCATGGAAAATTTTTCAAGAAATAAATAGTGCTCTTTCTGGTATCTACTTAACTATTTATACAATGGATGATAATTGTAAAAATAAAATTTCTGATATTGTACCTTCCCTAGATAGAATAAAAAATTCAATTGAGGATTATAAAAGAGAATTTATAAAAACGGGAATTTCTAAGATTTCATTAAGTAATTTAATTGAAGATATAATTACTAAATTAAATATTTTGAACTTTAATATAAAAAAAATAGTCGAAGAAGATATAGAATTATACCTAGATAAAGATAATTTTGAAAATATGTTAATGACCCTTATAATTGATATTTTGAAAACGCTCCATTCAAAAAATTATGTTGAAAAAATAATAATTAAAATATATAAAAAAGATAAGAGAAATGGCGTTGTAGAAATGTTTTTAAAAGATATTATAATCCAAGAAAAGGATATTGATATGAAAATTATTAAACAAACACTTGATAATCTTCATATAAAAGTAAAAATTGAAAATACAGAAAATACAGTTGTCAAAATATTAATACCTATAAAATAGGAGGATAATAATATGAAAAAAATAATATTTGTTTTTATGATAATTATGTTTATAACTTCAATATTTGGAAAAGTTTTTGTTGTGGGTATATACAATGTCTCTCCATTTTTTTATGCAGTAAAAAATAAAAACACTCTTGTATTCAATGGTTTAATTGTAGATATACTAAAAGATATTGCTAATAAAGAAAATTGGGAAATAAAATTTATTTATGGATCAAAAGAAGAATTATTAAATAAATTAAAAAATAATGAAATTGATTTATTACCAACCTTTATGATTGGAGAAAATTTTAGCGATATTATTGAAGATACAGAAAATTTTTCTATGAATAGTTTATATATTTCATATTTTGGAATAATGCATAAAAAAGATATTGATTTTTATAGTGTTAAAGATAAGGTATTTGCAATAAAAAAAGGAGACTTTTTAATAGATTTTTCTGAAGTATTTAATAAAATAGGAAAAATAATAGAAGTAAACGACTTAAATGAAAAGATTGAAGCATTAGAAAAAAATAAGGCTAATTTTGCAGTAATTTCACCGCAAGATATGGAAAATGCAGTAAATTTTATTCATAGATATTCCTTTGAAATACATCCTATGCGATTAGTATTCCAAAAGAATAATAATCTGGATGAAAAAATATTAAGTAAAATAGATTATTATATTGATAAATATAAAAAAGATAATAAATCAATCTATTACAAGTTATTAGATAAATATATTTATTTAAATACAGGAGAAATTCCTAAATGGCTATATTATTCTATTTTTTTATTTCTAATTATTTTTATTGTATCTTTTGTTACAGCGCTTTATTATAAAAAAAGATATGAAAAATCTTTAATACAATTAAAAAAGAAAAATGAGGAGTTAAGTGTAAAAAATAAAGTAGCAGAAGATTTGTTGAAAGCGAATAAAACGCTATTTCTAAAATTTTCAAAAGTAATAAATATAATATCAGAATTTTCTGTTAGTAAATATACAATACAAGAATTTAGTGAAAAAATATTGAATGAAATTTTAGAATTAATTCCAGATGCGGATTATGGTAGTATATCTTTAATAAATAACAATAAGATTTTTTTCCTTAGTGCTGTTGGGCATAATTTAGAACAGCTGAGAAAAGTTCATATGGTAAATGATGATTTTAAAAGAGGAGTTGATTCAAACGTAACTGTTTATGATAATATAATAGAAAAATATAACGGCATAAACAAAGAATTATTAAAAAAAGCATCAAAAGAAATTAAAAAATCTGCTGTGTATAAAATTAGAATAAAAGATGAGCTTTATATTAATATATGTGTAGATAAAAAAGATAAAATAGATTTTTCACAAGACTCTTTAGAAATTTTTAAAATACTAGGAGATTTAAGTAGTGTATATTTTAAGAATAGAATATTTTTAGGTTTTTCAATTTATGAAAGAAAAAAAGCAGAAAAATCTAATAAAATAAAAACAGAATTTCTTTCTAATATGAGTCATGATATAAGAACACCATTGAACGGAATAAATGGAATGTTATATATACTTGAAAGTACAAAATTAAATAATTTACAAAAAAAGTATTTAAAAATGTTGAAAAATAGTACAAGAGTATTGTCAAGTCTTGTTAATGATATTTTAGATTTATCTAAATTAGAATCAAATGAAATATATATAGAGGATATAGCCTTTAATATAGAAAATGAAATTGAAGAAGTAGTTGATACAAATGCATATGACGCTCATATAAAAGGTTTAGAATTAAATTATTATATAGACGAAAATGTCCCAAAAGAATTAAAAGGAGATTCAACAAAATTAAAACAAATTTTGAATAATATATTAAGCAATGCTATAAAATTTACTGAAAAAGGTGAGGTTTATTTGGAAATTAAATCTCATAACATAGGATTAGACATTAATAGAATAGAAATTATGTTTCAAATAAAAGATACGGGAGTTGGGATAGAAAAGAAAAATTTAGAAAAAATTTTTAAGCCGTTTGTACAGGAAAAAGCAGAAATTTCTCGTTTATATGGGGGAACAGGGTTGGGATTAAGTATAGTTTATAAATTGGTGAAATTACTGGGTGGAGAAATTAAAGTAGAATCTACCATAAATAAAGGTACTTTGTTTATAATTAATTTGCCATTTAAAATAGAAAATGATGAATATTTTGAAGCAGAAGAGTTTATAAAATTTCCTGAAAAAAAAGTGTTAATTGTAGATGATAATAATACTAATCGCTTTATAATAAAAGAATATATTAAAACATTAGGTATGAAATACGATGAAGCAGAAAATGGTAAAGAAGCATTAAAAAAATTACATCAAGAAGAATTTGATATAGTGTTAATAGATAATCAAATGCCAGAAATGACAGGATTAGAGCTTGCAGAGGAAATAAATAAAGAATTAAAAGAAGTAAAAAAGATATTATTAACCTCTTTATTAAATAATGATAAAAATATAGAAAAAGATATAATTAATTACAAATTTGATGCTATAATAGCAAAACCGATAAAAAGAAAGGATTTAATAAACAGTATAATATCAATTTTTAAAACGGATATTATAATGAACAATACAGAAAGCAATATTAAAATCTCAAATAAAATAAAAATACTTTATGTAGATGATAATGAAATAAATAGAGAAGTTGGAAAATTAATAATAGAATCGTTTGGACCAACAGTTATTACAATTGAGAACGGTAGAGAATCCATCGAAATATTAAAGAATAGTTATTTTGACATGGTTTTTATGGATATCCAAATGCCAATAATGGATGGATATGAAACAACTAAAAAAATAAGAGAATTTAATAAAAGTATTCCAATAATAGCTATGACCGCACATGCAATGCAATTATATAAAGAAAAAGCTATAAAAAGTGGTATGAATGATTTTATAACAAAACCCATAGAAAAAAATACGGTTTTACAAATAATTAAAAAATATTGCAAAGATATAAAAATAAGAAATATTGAAAATAAAAAGTTAGAACAGGATTTAATAGATATCAATTATTATACACATTTTAATGAAAAAGATTTTATGAAGAGAGTATTAAATAAAAAAAGTTTAGCTTTAAAAATATTAGATAAATATATAGATGATACAGAAAAAAATATAAAAAATTTAAAAATTGCATTAGATAAAAAAGAAGAAAAAGAAATTAAATTTTATGCTCATACCGTAAAAGGATCATCTAAAAATGTTTCTGCAAATCAATTAGCGATTATAGCAGAAAGAATTGAAAAGTATAAAGATATAAAAGAAGCAATTAAAGATTATTCGAATCTATTAAAAGAATTTAAAAATTTAAAAGAGGAAATTAATAAATTTTTGAAAGAAGGGAGATAAATGGAAAAAATTTTAATAGTTGATGATGATATAACTACAGGTTTAATAATAATAGAATATATAAAAGAATTAAATTATATACCGATTCTAGCATCAAATGGCAAAGAAGCATTGGAAATATTAGAAAAAGAAAAAGTATCAGCAATACTTATGGATTTATATATGCCTGTTATGAATGGATTTGAAGCTATAAAAAAAATAAGAAAAATGAATATACCAACACCTATTATTATTCTTACAACTGCAACAAACGAAAGTGATTTAAGAGAAGCTGCAAAATATGGAGCAGATGATTTTTTAACAAAACCGGTTAATTTTGATGAATTAAAAATAAGATTAAATACAATCTTAAAAGTAAAAATTTTTTATGAAAATAAAAACCAGTTTTTTTCTTCAATATTAAATGAAAATATTATAGCATTTGAAAATCTTGAAAATTTATATACTGAAAATCAAAATTTGATATACGATCTTCTTGAAAAGATGTACCTTGTTTCTGAATTTAGAGATGATGAAACATATGAACATACAAAAAGAGTCGGTAGTCTTTCAAAATTAATATCTCAGGCTATGAATTTAGATGGAAAATTAATAAATGAAATATATTTTGCATCCCCATTGCATGATATTGGAAAAATAGGTATTCGAGATAATATATTGCTAAAACCAGGAAAATTAACGAAAAATGAATATGAAGAAATGAAAAAACATGTGGCAATAGGGTATAAAATACTCTCAAATTCCGAATCATCTATATTAAAACTTGCAGCATCAATAGCAATAACTCATCATGA
>NZ_BAAHYY010000024.1:0-33752 GCF_054657315.1 Marinitoga arctica
AAATTAATAATAAATTTTAATTTTGTTTATTTTAATTGGTTGACTAAATTAAAAAGATATGATAAAATACTTTGGAAGTTGATATAAACGGAGAGGTGGCCGAGCGGTCTAAGGCGCACGCCTGGAGAGCGTGTGATGGGCAAAACCCATCCGTGGGTTCAAATCCCACCCTCTCCGCCAAAAAGAGCAGTGATACTGCTCTTTTTTTATTTGTAATTTTGTGATATAATAGAAAAAAGTTGAGGAGGTTTAAAATGACATTTTTTGAAAGATGGAAAATGAGATGTCCAATAATAAGATTTATTGAAAAATTAAGAATGAGAAAAGTAAAGATTAAGGTTAATAAATTAAAGTTGAAATAAATGTATTAACATTTATTTCTTTTTTTTGAAATATTAAATTAAAATTTTTTTGATAAACTACGGCAAAAGTTAATATGTTTTACGAACAAACGGAGGCGCAACCGAGATGAGTAATCTACCTATCGCTGGGGTAGGCTTGAGGTGGATGAAAGGCGAGGTTGCCGAAGGGTGTAAGATTTACCCGTCTTACATGCCTGGTTGTATAGGGAATACCTATATGACTGTCGCGTAAAATCGCGGAGAGCCGTTTGGAATAATTGATTATTATATTATTTCAAATAAGGCCTTCCGTGTTATCGGAAGGCCAATTTTGTTAGGAGGGAGAAGATGAAAGTTGGTATTGTTGGAGCAACTGGTGAAGTTGGAAGAACTATGGTTAAAGTATTAGAAGATTTAGATGTTAATGTTACAAAATTAAAACTTTTTGCAAGTAAAAAATCTGAAGGCAAAGAAATAAAATTTAAAAATAAAAGTTATTATGTAGAAGAGTTAACTGAAGATAAAATGAAAGATAAATATGATTATTTACTTTTTTCTGCTGGTTCTTCTGTTTCGAGGATATTTGCATCAATTGCAGCTGAATATGGAAATGTTGTTATTGATAATTCTTCTGCATTTAGAATGGAAAAAGATATTCCCTTAGTTGTACCCGAAATAAACGGAAATATTATAAAAAATTATAGAGGTATTATAGCAAATCCTAATTGTTCAACTATTCAAATGGTTTTAGCTTTATCAAAAATACAAGAAAAATTAGGCATTTCTGAAATATTTGTGAGTACATATCAAGCAGTATCAGGTGCTGGAAATAAAGGTATTCAAGAATTATTAAATCAAATAAATGGAATGGACGTTATTAGTCATTTTCCAGAAAAAATTATGAATAATGTTATTCCTCAAATAGGACATATAGAAGAAAATGGTTTTACACAAGAAGAAATGAAAATGGTTAATGAAACAAGGAAGATTTATAATGATTATAGCATAAATGTTTATCCAACAGCAGTAAGAGTACCAGTTTTATACGGGCATTCAGAAAGCGTAACTTTTAGGACAAAGAAAAAAACAACTTTATTAGAAATCAAAGAATTAATTGAAAACACTAAAAATGTTGTATATACAGATAATTTGATTACTCCAATAAATGTTGCGGGTTCTGATATTACATATGTTTCTAGATTAAGAAAAATGGATGAATATACATTTTTAATGTGGATTGTTGCAGATAATGTAAGAGTAGGTGCCGCTACCAATGCGGTAAGAATATTATTAAAGCATTTTGAGTTGAATCATAGAGCTTTATAATTTAATGAAATGAGGGGAAATATGAAAAAAATACCTTTTTATATAGGTGAATTATTAAAGGATTATCCAACACCTTTTTATGTTTATGATCAAGAAGGGATTATAGATTCTGTAAAAAAATTAAAAAGAGCTTTTTCTTGGTGTCTATTCAAAGAATATTTTGCTGTAAAAGCAACACCAAATCCATATATTTTGAAAATATTAAAAGATAATGATTGTGGAACTGATTGTAGTTCTTTAGCCGAATTATATTTATCTGAAATGGTTGGTTTAAAAAGTGAAGAAATTTTATTTACATCAAATAATACACCATTAGAAGAATATAAAAAGGCATATGATTTAGATGCAATAATAAATTTTGATGACATAGGGCATATTCCAAAATTTGTGAACAAAATTGGAATCCCAAAAATTGCTTCAATTAGATATACACCAAGAAATGCATATGGAACTGAGATAATAGGTAATCCGTTAGATTCAAAATTTGGAATGCCATATGAAAAACTAATAGAGGGTTATAAGTTTTTGAAAAATTTAGGGGTACGAAGATTTGGTTTGCATGCAATGATAGTTTCTAATACGTTAGATATTGATTTAATTACAAAAAATACAGAAATAATCTTTAAAACCGTTGATAAAATATCAAGAAAATTAAATATTGAGTTTGAATTTATTGATATAGGTGGTGGATTTGGAATACCTTATAGACCTGAAGAAAAAGAGATGGATATAACCTTATTGAGCAAAAATATTCAGGAAATATATGATGTATATTTTAAAAATTTTAAACCAAAAATATTTACAGAAAATGGAAGATACATAACTGGACCTCATGGTTATTTAATAACAAAAGTTTTACATATAAAAGAAAGCTATAAAACATATATAGGTGTAGATGCGAATATGGCAAATTTAATGAGACCAGGATTATATGGGCCAAATAAAGCATATCATCATATAACAGTATTAGGAAAAAGCGGCATTCAAAAAAGATATGATGTAGTTGGTTCATTATGTGAAAACAATGATAAGTTTGCTATTGATAGAGAATTGCCAGAAATTGAAGAAGGAGATATATTAATAATACATGATGTTGGGGCACATGGACATTCAATGGGATTTAATTATAATGGAAAATTGAGATCAGCAGAATTTTTATATGATGGAAAGTATTTTAAAATGATAAGAAGAGCTGAAACATTAGATGATTATTTTTCAACAATAAAAAGGGGGGATTTTTATGTTTAAAGGTGTAGCAACAGCAATAATAACGCCATTTGATGAGAATTATGAGGTTGATTACAAAGCGTTAGAAGAATTTATTCTTTTTCAATTAAATTATGTAGATGGTTTGGTTGTATTAGGTACTACTGGAGAAGCACCAACAATAGATGAAAAAGAACGAGAAAAAATTGTATCTAAAGTAGTAGAATTAACAAATAAAAAAGTTCCTGTGATTGTTGGTACAGGTTCGAATAATCCAAAACATGTGTTATATAATAACAAATTAGCAGAAAAATCAGGAGCAGACGGTTTGCTTATAGTTAGTCCTTATTATAACAAGTCAACACAAAAAGGTTTAGTTGAATATTTTTCATATGTAGCTCAAAGAACAGAATTACCAATAATACTATATAATGTACCTTCGAGAACAGGAGGTAATATTTTACCAGATACAGCAATAGAGATTTTTGAAAAGAATAAAAATGTAATCGGAATAAAAGAAGCAAGTGGTAATATTTCTCAAATTGCTGAATTAATTTCGAAAAAACCAGAAGATATGTTAGTTTATTCAGGGAATGATGATCAGGCCTTACCTTTGATGTCATTAGGGGGAGATGGTGTAATCTCAGTTTTTTCAAATGTTTTGCCAAAACAAATGAAAGAGTTAACTGAAGCCATATTAAATAATAATTATAAGAAGGCACAAAAAATAAATAAAAAATATAATATTTTAATGAGAAAGCTGTTTGTTGAAGTGAACCCAATTCCTGTTAAATACGCCGTTTCAAAACTGGGTTATTGTAAAAATATTTTGAGATTACCTTTAATTCCTATTAGTGAAAATGGCAAAGTTATTATTGATAATTTATTTGAGGAGTTGAATATATTATGAAATATGGAATAATAGGGAGAAATGGAAGAATGGGAAATGAAATATTTAGTTTATTTTCTGAAAAAGGGCATAATTTAGTATTTTCATACGATAAAAAAGGTGAAAATTTTTTAGAAACTCCAGAAGTTTTAATAGATTTCTCATTACCAGAGGCTTTCGAAAAAGTAATAGAGTATGTTGAAAAATTTAGGTGTCCTTTAATTATAGGAACAACCGGACTAAGCGAAGATCAAATAAATAAGTTAAAAGAATTATCTCAAACAATACCTATAGTTCAAAGTTATAATTTTTCATTAGGAGTTCAGGTTTTGCTAAAATTGGTAAAATTAGCGGATAAATTATTAGATGATGTTGATATAGAAATAACAGAAAGTCATCATAGGTTTAAAAAAGACAAACCGTCTGGTACTGCAAAAATGATTAAGGAAGCCTTAAATAAAGAAGTTAATATTTCATCTTTAAGATTAGGAAATATACCTGGAGATCATACAATATATTTTGGAAATTTGGGAGAAGTTATAACAATATCTCATAGAGCATTGTCTAGAAGAACATTTGCAGCTGGAGTTTTGAAATCTGCAGAGTTTGCTTTAAAAGCTGTTGCGGGTTTTTACACATTTCACGATATTTTTGAATTAACAAAGGAGGAATAAAATGGATTCATACGAAATTATTGAATATATAGCTAAAGCAAAAAAAGTTACACCGATAAAAGTTTATTTAAGAGGAGATTTAAGAAATATACCTTTTGATGAATATTATGGCGATAATAAATCTGGAGTATTATTTTGTGAGCTTTCTGAATTTGAAAAATTTCTTGAAAAAAATAGAGAAAGAGTAGAAAAATATAGAATTGAAATGGATAGGAAAAATTCAGCAATTCCATTGTTAGATCTAAAAAAGATTAATGCAAGGATTGAGCCCGGAGCAATAATTAGAGATTTAGTTGAAATAGGGGATAATGCTGTAATTATGATGGGTGCTGTTATAAATATAGGAGCAAAAATAGGTAAAAAAACAATGATAGATATGAATGTTGTAATAGGTGGAAGAGCCCAGATTGGGGATAATTGTCATATTGGTGCAGGTTCCGTTATAGCTGGTGTTATTGAACCACCAAGTGCAGATCCTGTTGTAATAGAAGATAATGTTTTAATTGGAGCCAATGCAGTTATTTTAGAAGGTGTAAGAATTGGAAAAGGATCTGTTGTTGCAGCTGGTTCTGTTGTTACAAAAAATGTAGAATCGTATACTGTAGTAGCAGGTGTTCCTGCAAAGATAATAAAAAAAGTAGATGAAAAAACAAAAGATAAAACAAAATTATTAGATGAATTAAGAAATTTGTAGGTGATAAAATGAATATAGTAGTACAGAAATATGGAGGATCTTCAGTTGCTGATTCAGAAAAAGTAAAATTTGTTGCAAGAAAAATTAAAAATAAGGTATTAGAAGGTAATAAAGTTATTGTTATAGTTTCTGCGATGGGAAAAACAACAGATAATTTAATAAAATTAGCAAAAGAGGTTTCAGAAAAACCTCATCCCAGAGAATTAGATATGTTATTAACAACCGGAGAACAGATATCTGTTTCTTTGTTGTCAATGGCATTAAATGATTTAAAGATTAAAACAAAGTCATTAAATGCATTTCAGGCCGGTATTTTTACAACATCTGATTTCAACAATGCAAGAATTCAAAAATTTAAAACCAATAAAATATTACAATTATTGAATACATATGATGCTTTAGTGATAACAGGATTTCAAGGTATTACAGAAGAAGGTGATTATACTACATTGGGTAGAGGAGGATCAGATACATCAGCAGTAGCAATAGCTGCAGCTTTAGACGCTAAATGTGAGATTTATAGTGATTTTCCTGGTATCTTTACTTTTGATCCAAGAAGACATCCAAATGCAAAAAAAATAAAGTATGTTACTTATGATGAAATGTTAGAAATGTCGAGCCTTGGTGCAAAGGTATTACATAGCAGAGCTGTTGAAGTCGCAAAAAAATATAATATAACTGTTTATTGTGCTTCAACTTTTTTAGAAGAGGAGGGGACATATGTGGTTGCAGATAATATTGAAAATCCTGTTGTTACAGGTATGAGTGTAATGGAAAATCAAACGCAGGTTACAATAACAAATTTACCTTTTAATCATGCTATTATATATAATATTTTTGATAAAATTGCCCAAAAAGGTTTTAATGTTGATATGATTTCTATAATTAATATAAATAATAAGTTGAATGTATCTTTTACTATAATTGAAGAAGAGATGGAACATTTCGATAAATATTTAAAAGAGGCTTTAGTTGAATTTGATGATTCACAAATTACATATGAACACGGTTATGTAAAAGTTTCTGTAGTAGGTATAGGTATGAAAACAGAAAAAGGAGTTGCTTCACGTTTTTTTAAGGCATTGGAAGATATTCCTCTAAGAATGGTTACAACTTCTGAAATAAAAATATCATGTTTATTGGAGAAGAAATATGCTGAACAAGCAATAAAAGCATTAACGAGGGAGTTTGAATTATGATATTAAAGATATATGATTATTTTAATATAGATATTGATTATGCAAAAGGAATATATATATATTCAAAAGAAGGTAAAAAATATATAGATTCTTTTTCTGGTATTGGAGTATTATCTTTTGGTCATTCAAATGAAAAATTAATTAATGCCATGCAAAATAAAATGAAAAGATATATGCATTTATCTAATTTCTATTTAGATGAAGATGCAGAATGGGTTGCAAATAAATTAGTCGAATTTACAAATAAGAATGGTGCAGTATTTTTTACCAATTCAGGTACAGAATCTACAGAAGCAGCATTAAAAGCAATAAAAAAAATATCATCTAAAGAAAAAAATAAAATCATTTATTTTAAGAATGGTTTTCACGGAAGAACTTTAGGATCATTATCAATTAATGGATTTGAAAATTTAAAAGCGCCTTTTAGACCATTATTACCTTATTGTAAAGAATTCGAATTTAATGATGTGGATGGTTTTGATGACTATATGAAGTATCATAGTGAAGAAGTCATAGCTGTATTTGTTGAAGCTATACAAGGATCTGGTGGAGTAATGCCTATTACAGAAGAATTTTCAAATGTATTAAATAAATATCATAATGAAAAAAAATTTATTTTAGTATGCGATGAGGTTCAAGCAGGATTAGGAAGAACAGGAAAAATTTTTGCATATGAACATTTCGGATTAAATCCTGATATAATTACTATAGGAAAATCGTTGGGTGGAGGATTGCCATTAGGTGTAACTATATTTTTAAATAACACTGCAAATATTTTAAAACCAGGTGATCATGGATCTACCTTTGCACCAAATCCTATTGCTTTAGCAGGAGCAAGATATGTATTAGAAAATTTACCAAATATATTAAATGAAGTCTCTAAAAAAGGAACTTATTTAAAAAACAAATTAGAAAATATGAATACTTTTAAAATTGCAGATATAAGAGGAAAAGGATTAATGATTGGTATTGAGTTAGATGAGTCATACCCTGACTTAAGAGGAAATGCTTTTAAAAGAGGATTATTATTAAATGTCATTTCCAATAACAGTGTAATTAGATTATTACCGGCTTTAAATATCTCTTATGAGGAGATAGATGAAATCATTAAAATATTGGAGGAATTATTATGATATCTCCTATTGAAATAAGACATATATTACATCAAAACCCTGAATTGGGATTTAAAGAGTTTAAAACAACGCAAATATTAGAAAATGCTATTAATAAATTGAAAGAACATTATAATATTAATATTGAAATATTAAAGCCTTTAGAAACTGGTTTGGTAATAAAGTATCAACCAGTTGAAAAAAATGAATTTGTTCTTTTTAGAGCAGATATAGACGCTTTGCCGATAAAAGAAAAAAATAATATTAATTTCAAATCACAAAATGAAAATATGCATGCTTGCGGTCATGATATTCATATGTCCATATTATATGGATTAATTAAATTTGTGTTTGAAAATAAAATTCAAAAAAATATTTTATTTTTATATCAACCTGCTGAAGAGGGTGGAGGAGGAGCTAAAAAAGTAATTGACTCAGGTGTTTTTGATAGTTTTAATATAATAAAGGCTTATGCTTTACATGTTACTGATGAATATGAAAAAGGAGTAATAGCTACATCAAAAGGTGTATTATTTGCTTCTGCGGTTGAAATAGATATAGAATTTTTTGGAAAAAATTCTCATATAGCATTTCCGCAAGATGGGAAAAATGCATTAAATGCTTTAAGAATATTTTTAGATTCTGTTGAAAAAATACCAGAAGATCCTGTAAAAACATTAATTTTTGGTATTGGTAAAGTTTCTTCAGGTGAAGTAAGAAATGTTATACCAGCTTATAGCAAAATAGAGGGAAGTATCAGATCTTTGAGTTTAGACCATACTAAAGAATATATTAATAAATTGGGAAAAATATTAAAATCAATTAAAGAAATGCTAGATGTGGATTATAAGATTACTTTAGGTTCGCAATATAAAGAAGTTATTAACGATGAAAAAGTATATAAAGAATTTTTAGAAAAGATAAAAGATAAATATAAAATAATAGATTGTGGATATAAAATGACAGGAGAAGATTTTGGATTTATAGCAGAAAAATATCCTTCTTTGATGTTTTGGTTAGGTACTAAAACAAATAAAAAAGTAGGATTACATTCCCCTGATTTTTTGCCTGACGATGATGTAATTAATATTGGTATTGATATATTTAAGAAATTACTGTGAAATGGCTATTAACCATAATTTTTTGTTTTAATCAAAGAAATTGTATATTAGTAATATAAAATTTTTGACTTATATAAAATCAGCTATTTTTAATAACAAGAATTGAAATTATTTCGCTTGATGGATTACCAGGAAATCTTAATATCGAATCCATGAAAGATGGAATATCAGAGATACGTAATAAAGTTATTGCTCGATTTTTTAAAGAAATGATGTTGAAAAATTTTGAATGTAAAAAAAAGAAAAGTCAACATATATAAAAAACATTTACAACAGTTTTTTAGTTTTTAAATTATAAATTAATATATCAGATGATTAAATAATTATATATAATTCAAAAAATCTAAATACCAAAAAATTAGAAATTTTTATAGTCATGTACATCTAAATACCATCAGTTGCATTAATTAGATGAAAGCAAATGTTTTGTTTGTAGTTTATGCCAGAGTAGATATTTTGCTAGTGTAATTAATGAGAATATATCAATAAAAATATGACCCTTAAAGCGACATATAAAGAAAAACAATTAAAGAAATATCGTTGATATTATTTTTAATGTAATTAATAATTGGTATGGAATTTCCATACCAATTATATTTATTATATTATTAAGAAACAGATTATTAATTTTTATATCCCCTCATCAATAAAGAGGCCAAAATACATGGTTTGTATTATACTAGAGAGCTATATTAATTTAAAAGTGTTTCTACCTTCTTTTTTTGCATCAATCATAGCTTTATAAGAGCTATTATAAACATCATTACTTAATAGGGAATATTCAGTGATTCCTATACTTGCTGTTATCTGAATATTTTTATTTTCATAAACAAATGGTTTTTTAATATTTTCTAAAATTTTTTCAGAAATTTCTTTTGCTGTTTTTTTATCAGCATTTTTTAACACAAAAATGAATTCATCTCCACCTAATCTTTCAATATTTTCAGCTTTTTTATTTTCATAGTCAATATTTTCATTATTTAAAACTTCTTTTATTCTTTCAGGAATTTTTGATAGAACTAAATCACCAAATCTTCTTCCATATATTTTATTGATATTTGCAAATTTATCAATATCAATAAGCAATAAATAATTTTTATTTTCCATAATAATATCCCCTCCATTTAAAGTTATAGGTTTAAACAACAGTACGTTTATTTTTTTCTTTCTAACTTCACTAGGACATAATCCGAATTCTTTTTTGAATGCTCTTGAATATGATTCATATGTATTATATTGATATTTGATAGCAATTTCTAAAATATTCATATTAGAATTAAGCAAATCATATACAGACTGCGAAAGTCTCCTTTTTCTGATATATTCTTTAATGCTCATACCAACAATTAAATTAAACAATTTATATAGATAAGATAATGAAAAATTTGAATATTCAGCAATATCTTCTAAAGAAAAATCATTTGATATATTTTCTTCTATAAATTCTAATGCAGAATTTATACTCTTCAGTATATAATTTTCCATAATCCCCCTCCTTTGTGGCGCCACAATAAAATTATATACTAAATAAAATAAAAATACATGATTTTTTTTCTACAAATATTTTTTAGTAATATAATTACTAAAAAAAAGTCCTGTAATTATTATTTTGTAAAAAAATAATAATAGTGTATAATTATAATTAGTATAACTAACAAAAAAAGGAGGTAATTTAAATGATTATTACAAATGAAAAAATAGAAAAAAAACCAAGGAAATTTTATAACAAAGAGATTGACTTAAATGATTGGAATATTGTAAAAAATGAATTAGAAAGTTTGTTAGCTGAAGAAATAAATTCAGTTGATGATTTATTAAAATTTTTAGAAAAGTGGTCTGAATTTGATGCTATTCTTTCTGAAGAAATGGCATGGAGATATATTAGAATGACATGTGATACAAAAGAAGAAAATTCAAAAGCATTTAATGAATTTTATGCTAAAATAGTTTCTCCCGCAAGTGAATATGACTTTTTGCTAAAAAAGAAATTTTATGATTCACCATATAGAAAAGATTTAAAAGGTGAGAGTTATGAGCATATGAATAGATTAATATCTAGAGATATAGAAATTTTCAGAAAGGAGAATCTTCCTTTAAAGGTAAAAGAACAGAAATTATCTTCAAAATATGGAGAAATAATTTCGAAAATAACTGTTAAATATGATGGAGAGGAAAAAACATTATCTCAAATGGGTATCTATCTGAAAAATCCAGATCGAAAAATCAGAGAAGAAGCCTGGAGATTGATAAACACTGCTGTTTTAGAATATTATGAAGAATTAGAAAAATTATTTGATGAATTAAAAAATATAAGAATTCAAATCGCTAAAAATGCAGGTTATGATAATTATAGAGATTATATGCATGATGCTAAAAGAAGGTTTGATTTTAAACCAGAAGATTTATATGAATTTCATAGTGCTGTAGAAAAGACAGTTGTTCCAGCATTGAAAAAACTTAATAATGAAAGAAAAGAAAAATTAAAACTAGATACATTAAGACCTTGGGATACAGAAGTTGATGTTGATGGAAAAATATTAAAACCATTTAAAAAAGAAGAAGAATTTATTGAGAAAGCCATAAAAATTCTATCGAAAGTTGATGTTGATTTTGCTAAGAATCTTGAAAAAATGAAAAATACAGGTTTTTTAGATCTTGTTAATAGAAAAGGTAAAGCACCAGGAGGTTATAACTATCCATTAAATGAAACTGGAGCAGCCTTCATTTTTATGAATGCTGTTGGCTTACATAGAGACGTAAAAACATTATTACATGAATCCGGACATGCACAGCACACTTTTTATTCGAAAGATATCCCTATTTCAATACTAAAAGATTTTCCAAGTGAAGTGGCCGAATTAGCTTCAATGTCCATGGAATTACTAACTTTAGAATATTTGGATGAATATTATAATAATCCTGAAGATTTAAAAAAAGCAAAAAAAGAGCAATTAGAAGGCACATTGAAAATATTACCTTGGGTTATGATTGTAGACGCTTTTCAACATTGGATTTATACTTACCCAAATCATACAATTGAAGAAAGAGACGAATATTTTGCATCTTTAATGGAAAGATTTAATACAGGAATAGACTGGGCTGATTTAGATAAAGAAAAAAGGACAAGATGGTTGAGACAATTACATATATTTGAAGTACCATTTTATTATATTGAATATGCTATGTCACAATTAGGAGCAATAGCAGTTTATAAGAATTATAAAGAAAATGGTGAAAAAGCTATTGAACAATATAAAAACTTCTTAAGTTCTGGATTTAAATATCCTGTTAGAAAATTATACGAAATAGCTGGTATAAAATTCGATTTTTCTGAAAAATATATATCTGAATTGGTAGAATTTATTATGAATGAAATAGAATCATTATAATAATTATGGGCGGTAAATTCCGCCCAATTTAAATAGGTGAATAATATGAAAAAAAGAAAATATATTTTAGCGATTTTAATTTTATTTATTTCATCATGTTCAATACAAAAATCTAAAAATAATGTATTACCGATGAAAAATAATTTTTATACAGTAACTATTATTATAGAAAAAGTTCCTAATTATACACCTAAAAATGATGATATTTTCATTTCAGGAAATTTTAATAAATGGAATCCTGGCGAAAATAAATTTAAACTTAAATACATTAATGGTAGATATCAAATTACTTTAAAAGCAAAAAAAGGTGAATCAATTCAATTTAAATTTACACGAGGAAATTGGGAGAGTGTAGAAAAAGGAAAAGAAGGTGAAGAAATCCCTAATAGGATATATACGTTTAAAGAAAAAAACAAAAAAATTAATATTATTATTCATAATTGGAGGGATTTTGTGGAAAAAGGAAAAGGAACTGTAGCGCATACAATTACGGGTAACGTAAAAATAATAGATGACTTTTATTTAAAAGAATTGGATAAAAAAAGAAGAATATGGATTTATTTACCTCCAGATTACAATGCTTCTAACAAAAGATATCCTGTTTTATATATGCATGATGGTCAGAATATTTTTGACAAAGCAACTTCATTTTCAGGTGAGTGGGGTGTTGATGAAACATTAGAAAAATTGTTTAAAAAAGGAAAAACTAACGGCATAATAGTTGTAGCTGTAGATAATAGTGGAATAGATAGATTAAATGAATATTCTCCTTGGAAGTGGGAAAACACAGATATTAAAATAGCAAAAAATCAGGGTGGTAAAGGAGATGCATATATTGATTCTATTGTTAAATCATTAAAACCGTATATTGATAGTAATTACAGAACTATACCTGAAGATAATGGGATAATGGGAAGTTCAATGGGAGGATTAATATCATTATATGGAGCCTTAAAATATCCTGATATATTCAAAAAAGTTGGAGCGTTATCATCAGCATTTTGGTATGCAGATAGAAAAATATTTGATTATGTAAAAGAAAAAAGGTTTGTTGGGGATATTAAAATATATTTATATGTTGGAGGAAAAGAAGGAGAAAATCCTGAAATATATAAAAATGATACTATTGAAATGAAAAAAATACTAGATAACTTTGGATATAAAACAAATATATTACTAGATGATTTTGGGATTCATAATGAATCATATTGGTCAAAACATTTTGAAGAAATTTTCTTGTGGTTATATAACAAATAGAGGAGGAAAATATGAAAAAATCTGAATTAATATTTGGTTTTAGTAGTTTTTATTTATTTGGATATTCATTAATAATGACTAGTTCTTTAATACCAGTTATAGAAAAAACATATTCTATTGATCATTCTTTAGTGGGATTAGCTTTATCTTTAGGATCAATTGGTTTTATGCTTTCTTCGCTATTATATGGATATTTTTTAGAAAAGTATAATGCATTTAATACAATATTATCTGGTGTGTTGATATTTTTATTGGGTAATTTTTTAATGTTAGTTATGAATTCATATATATATATGATATTGGGTGTATTTTTTATTAATTTTGGTGGAGGAGCTTTAGAGATATCTGTCCCATTTTTAATTGGAGTGTCTGGTGATGGAAAAAAGGGAAGAATTTTAAACTTATTACATTCTGCATTTGCTGTTGGAGCTTTGACAAGTCCTATAGCTTCATCTATTATCTTGAAATATAGTGATTTTTGGAAAGGTACTTTTTTAATTGCGGTATTAATGAATTTTATACCTCTGATATCTTTAATATTAGTTAAAAAAGAAATTGACTTATTACATGGCAATTATTTGTTAGAAGAAAAAAAATCTTCAAAAAATATTTTTAACTTATCATTAGTCATAATAGTTTTAGCGTTATCTACATATGTTGGATATGAAATGAATTTTTCATCATGGATAGCAGCATTTTTATACGAATACAGAAATTTTAGCATTTCTACTTCAGCATTATATCCATCATTTTTATGGATTGGGTTATTTATTGGAAGAGCATTTTTATCAAGTTTTCCTGAAAAAATAGGATATAAAAAATGGTTGATGATAGTTGTTCCTTTTTCATTGGTTTTTTCAATTTTTACAGTTTTTTTAGGGAAAAACATTATTATTTCATCAATTGGTACTATATTAACAGGAATAGGATTTGCAACAACTTATCCTACAATTCAAGCTTTAATTGTAGAAAAATATAAGAAAAATAAAGGTATAGCACTGAGTATTTCATCAGCTACTACTTCAATTGTTTCTGGCGGTTTTTCGTATATAATTGGAATTGTTGGAAGTACTTTTGGATTGCTATATGGCTTCTTTGTCATTATAGGATTAAATATCTTGGAATTATTATTTATTTTCTTAATTAATGAAAATACATAATTATCCCAAGATTTTGTTGTATATTCAAAAATAAAATTTTAAAGTAGGTGAAAATATGGAATTGTTGAATTTAACTATAGAAAAAGTAAATAAATTATTTAATGAAAATAAATTAAATAGTGTGGAATTAGTAGAGTTTTATTTAGAGAGAATATCCAAATATAGCCACTTAAATGCTGTTTTAGAAATTAATCCAGATGTTATATTTATAGCTCAAAAACTAGATTTGGAAAGAAAAAAAGGAAAAGTTAGAAGTAATCTTCATGGTGTTCCTATAATTATTAAAGGTAATATTGATACTAATGATAAAATGCAAACAACAGCTGGTGTAAAAGCTTTAGAAGGGAACTATGCCAGAGAAGATGCGTATTTAGTAAAATTATTAAGAAAATCTGGAGCAATTATTTTAGGTAAGGCTAATTTAACAGAATTTGCTAATTTTGTATCTTTTAATATGAAAAATGGGTATTCAACATTAGGAGGTCAAACAAAAAATCCGTATGGAGATTTTGATACAGGAGGTTCTAGCTCGGGATCAGCGGTAGCCGTAGCAGCAGATTTATGTTTGGCAGCAATAGGGACAGAGACTTCAGGCTCTATATTATCTCCAAGTAGTTCAAATTCATGTGTGGGATTAAAACCAACAACAGGTTCAATTAGTAGAAGTGGTATTATTCCTATTTCTTATACACAAGATACGGCAGGTCCTATAACCAGAACAGTACAAGATGCTTATGAAATATTTAAAATATTATCTAAATATGACAAAAAAGATATTTCTACTTATATAGTAAAAGATTATAAGCCGAAATTTAATGAAATAAAAGATTATAGTGGGATGATTTTCGGTTATTCTGAAGACCATTTAAAGTGGCTAGAAGACGAAAAAAAAGATGCATTTTTTGAAGCGCTGAAAAAAGTTGAGAAATTGGGTGGAAAAGTAATTAAAGTAAAATTTGAGAATTTAGACAAAATAAATAATATCAATGTTCTCTATTATGAGTTTAAACATGGAATAAATAATTATCTAAAAGATAAAACTTTAAAAGTAAAAGCATTGAATGATATTATAAAATATAATTATAAAAATCCGAGAGCAATAAAGTATGGGCAAAATATTTTGATTAAATCAGATGGAACTGATATAAGAGATAGAGAATATATAGAAAGCTTGTTAAATGATAGAAAGTATTCAAGAAAACTTGGCATTGATAAAGTAATGGATGAGTATAATTTGACATCTTTACTTTTTCCTGCTAACTATGGAGCAGGAATTAGTGCGAAAGCTGGATACCCTTCAATTACCGTTCCAGCTACATATATAAATGGAGAACCTTTTGGCTTGACTTTTACATCAAAATTTTTAGAAGAGGAAAAACTTTTTTCTTTGGCAAATTTATTTGAAAATAAATATCCAATAAGAGAATTACCAAAAATATAATCCCGTTAATTGGGGTTATATTTTTTTGTTTATAAGATAAAGTTAGTTGGAAATTTGAAACTAAAAATTATTAATGATATAATAAAGATAAGTAAAATAATGGGGGTAGGGTATGAAAATTCTTATTATAGAAGATGAAGATAGTATTAGATATTTAATAAAAATGAATTTAATACTTGAAAATTTTGAAGTTTTAACTGCGAAAAATGGTAAAGAGGGGGTTGAGCTATTTAATAATGACTATCCTGATTTAGTCATATTAGATTTGATGCTTCCAGATGATGATGGATTTAATTTACTAAAAAATTTTCAAAAATTAAATAATGATATTCCTATTATTATTTTAACAGCTAAAAATACACAAAATGATAAATTACTAGGATTAGAATTGGGAGCAGATGATTATATAACAAAGCCATTTGATAGTAAAGAATTAATTTTAAGAATTAAAAATATTTTAAAAAGAATAAAAAAATCCGAATTAAAAGACGATTTAATAAAAATCGGTCCTTTTAAAATTGAGAAAAGTTCAAGAATTTTTTTTATAGATAATAAAGAGATTTATTTAACAAAAAAAGAATTTAATCTAATGTCTGTGTTTTTAGAAAAATATGGAAAAGTGTTATCTAGAGATTATTTACTGCAAAAATTATGGGATTTTGATGTGAATGTGGATACTAGAGCTGTAGATATGGTGGTTCAAAGATTGAGAAAAAAATTGGGAAATTACGGAAAATATATTACTTCATTATATGGTGTTGGATATAAATTTGAGGTGAATAATGAAAAATAGTATAAGAAATGAAATATTATTATTAAATATTTCATTTCAAGTATTTTTTATTATAATAATTTTTATTATTACATTATATTCATTTCAAAAAAGTATATTTAATAATTTAATTGAAAAAATGACTACATATAGTCAAGAAAGTCAGATTATGATAATGAAAGAATTAAATGGGAAAAAATATTCTGAAGTTTTTGATATTTTAAAAAGAATAGCTCCATTTTATTCTGAATTAATTTCAAAAAAATATGATGTAGACGTTGAAATTTATGACATTCAAAAAAAATTATTAAATAACAATTTATCAAATAAAAAGTATTTCATTTATCTAGATTTACATTATGCTATTAATGGAATGAAAAATTATATTTTCAAAAAAGATGAAAATAATATTTTATTTTTTACTAGTCCAATTTTTTTTAATAATGAAACTATAGGGGCCATCAGATTCATATATAATATGAAAGAAGAAATGAATTTATATAATAATATAAAAATATCATTATTTTTTCTAGGGATATTGTCTATTATTATATTAACTATTTTAAATTATATTTTTTCTACTTCTTTGATAAGACCAATTAAAACTTTAATAAATGAATCTGAAAAAGTTTCCCAAGGAAACTTTAATGTTAGAATTGAGTTAGAAAGTAATTATGAAATAAATTCATTAGTCAATTCTTTTAATAAGATGATTGATAAAATAGAGCATTACATTGAATCATTAAAAAAAGAGAAACAAAAACAAAAAAATTTTATTGATAATATGACTCATGAGTTTAAAACACCAATAACTTCTATATTAGGGCACGCAGAATTAATACCAAAACTTAAAAATGAAAAAGATAGAGCTATATCTATTAATTACATTATTTCTGAAGGTAACAGACTGCTAAATTTAGTCGAAGAATTATTGTATGTTTCTAAATTAAATAAAAATTCCTTTGTATTTGATTTTAAAATATATAATATAAAAACAATTATTAATGAGTGTTTAAATATTATGAATCCAAAATTTAAAAAATATTCTATAAAAATATATACTAATATTTTAGATAAAAAAATACTCTTAGATTTTGAAAAAATAAAAGAAGTTATATTAAACATTTTAGATAATGCAATAAAACATAGCCAATGTGATACTATAAAAATTTATTCATACAGTAAAAATAATATGTATTTTTTGATAATTGAAGATAATGGAATTGGTATTTCAAATATTGAAAATTTATTCAATCCATTTATGACAAAAAAGAAAGGGAAAAGTTTTGGTATTGGATTATGTGTTTCAAAAGAAATAATAAAAAAACATAATGGGGAAATTCATATTGATTCTGAATTAAATACTGGAACAAGAGTATACATTAGTATACCAGAAAAAGAGTGATATGATGATTAATAAATTACTAAAATATTATCTGTTGGTATTTTCTGGAATTATATTATTAATATTTTTTGGTTTTTTTATATTAAATAAAATATATGATAAAAATTTTTTTGTAAAAGATAATGATGAATTAATTGAAAAGTTTTCCTCTAACATACCAATAAATATAGAAATATATTATGATGATTTACCAAAGGTAAAACTGGATTCATCTGACAAAATAATTAAAATATGGAATATAATATCTAACATGCCTAAATTTAATTATATTGAAAAAGAAAACTTAAATTCAATATATGGTTATATATATTTTTTAAACAATGAAAAAAAGTATTTTGAAATATCAAAAAATCTAATTATAGATAACTTAATTTATGGTTATGAAAATGATTCAAATATAAATTTTATTAGATCTTATTTTGAAGAGATAATATTTTCTCCGGAAAATATCTCTAAATTATTTAATAGTGAAAGTAATATAATTATTTTCAATAATTCTAGAGGAAAATATTTAAATAATGTGTTAGATATATCAGAAATTAAATCAATTTTTAATAATTCTAAAAAAATTATAGAAGCTAAATTATTAGGTCATATTTTGGAAAATAATAAAACTCCATTATTCACTATAAAAATTTTAAGAGAGAAAAAAGAACTAATAATTTTAAACATTCTTTCCGAAAAATACTTCAGTGTTTACTACAAAAATCGCTTCTTATATCTTTTAGAAGGTAAAATATACTCTTACCTAAAAAACATATTTTAATTTTTATTACAATTTTAATACATTTATGATGATTTTTTAATTCATTTTAGAATTAAAATAATATTGTTATATTATCTTAATATAGGGGGGAAATGAAATGAAAAAGGTATTTTTGTTTTTAGTTATAGTTTTGATGTTAAGTGTGTCATTTGCTGAACTTATTGTTTATAGTAGTGTTGATGAAGCAAATGCAAGAAAAATTTTAAATGCATTTTCAAAAGAAACAGGTATAAATGTAAAATATGTATTTTTATCATCTGGTCCTGCATTAGCAAGGCTTGAAGCAGAAAAAAATAACCCTAAAGCTGATGTTTGGTTTGGATCACCTATGCCAAATCATATTATTGCAAAAGATAAAGGTTTAACTGAACCATATAAAACATTGAGTGTATATGGAATAACTCCTAATTTTTATGATGTTGATGGATATTATCATGCATTTTATATGAATCCATTGGGTATAGGTGTTAACTTGAAAGTATTAGAACAACTTAAAGCAGATTTGCCAAAAAGTTGGATGGATTTATTAAAACCTGAATATAAAAATATGATTCAATATCCAAGTCCTCAAACTTCTGGAACAGCCTATGCATTTATTATGGGATTGTTATCTATATATGGAGAAGATGGAATGATAGATTATTTGAAAAAATTAGCAGTTAATGTTCAATCATATACTCAAAGCGGAACAGGGCCTTCCAAATCTGTTGGAGTAGGGCAAGCAGGATTAGGAATTCAGTTTACACCAGCATTTTTCCAATTTAAAGAACAAGGATATCCTATAGAGGTTGTATTCCCTGAAGAAGGAGTTCCATATGAAGCTGCATGTGTTTCATTAGTAAAAGGTGCTAAAAATAAATATGAAGCAAAAGTTTTAATTGATTGGTTATTATCAAAAAAAGGACAACAAGTTATAGTGGATGAAAAAACCTTCTTTTATCCTGTAAGATCAGATGTGAATTTTGGTTCATTACAACCATTATCTACAATAAAATTAATTACAGTAGACGAAAATTGGGCAGCACAAAATAAAAAGAGAATTGTTGATAGATGGATAAAAGAAGTTTTACCAGTTAAATAAAAAAGAGGGGGGGAATCCCCCTTTTTCGGAGGAAAGAATATGGAGATTAGAAATAAAGAATTTTCTAATAGGATGAAAAATTTAATAAAAAATCCATATATATTAATTCTTCTTGTTTTAATATTTATATCTTTATTTATTTTTATAATTTTTCCGTTGTATAAAGTATTTGCTATAAGTTTTACCGATTCAGAAAATAAATTTTCTTTTGAAGTATACAAAGAAATGTTTTCTAATAATTATATGAAACAAGGATTTAAAAATAGTATTTTAATAGCTATTTTAACAGCAGTAATTGGAACTTTTGTAGGATTTTTATATGCTTATACAATAAATAGAGCAAATATACCTTTTAAAAAATTTTTTCGAACAATTGCAATAATACCAATGGTTTTTCCACCATTTATTGGAGCAATGTCAATTATTATGCTTTTTGGATTTAATGGAATTATTTCAGCAAAAATATTTGGAATAAGAGATTTTCCTATATATGGATTGTGGGGATTAATGATTGCTCAAGTAGTCACATTTTTCCCTGTAGCTTTTATTACTTTAGATGGAGTTATATCTACGATTTCTCCTACATTAGAAGATGCTGCATTTAATTTAAAAGCCTCAAGATGGCAAGTATTTACAAAAATAATTTTACCATTATCTGTTCCGGGAATAGCTAGTACTATGTTAGTTTTATTTATAGAATCTTTAGCTGATTTTGGAAATCCTCTTATTTTAGCAGGTTCAAGATTTCCTGTTTTATCAGTTCAAGCATATCTTCAAATTACTGGTATGTTTGATTTAAAAAGTGGTGCCGCATTAGCAGTGTGGCTATTATTACCATCGTTGATAGCTTTTATTATTCAAAAATATTGGATTGGAAAGAAAAAATATATAACAGTTACTGGTAAACCTAATACATCTCAAATAAAAAGTGTAAGTAAATTTGCTAAATGGTTTCTATTTGGATTAGTATTAATTATATCTTTATTTATATTATTAATATATGTAGTTATTTTTTGGGGAGCATTTACAAAATTATGGGGTATGAGCAATGAATTTACTTTAGATAATTTTATATATGTTTTTGATGTTGGGAGAGAAGCTATAAAAGATACTTTAACAATAGCATTAACATCAACTCCTATATCGGCATTACTTGGAATGATAATAGCATTTTTAATAGTAAGAAAAACATTTCCAGGTAAAAAAACTTTAGAATTTATTTCTTTGCTTAATTTTGCAGTGCCTGGTACGGTAGTAGGTATTGGATATATTTTAGCTTTTAATTCAAAGCCATTGTTATTAACAGGTACGTTTGCAATTTTAGTTTTAAATTTTATTTTTAGATATGTACCTGTAGGTATTCAAAGTGGAATATCGTTATTAAACCAAGTAGATCCGGCTATTGAAGAAGCAGCATATACTTTAGGAGCAGATGATCGCATAGTTTTTAGTAAGATAACGTTGCCTTTAATAATTCCAGCTTTTTTTTCTGCTTTAGTATATTCATTCGTTAGAGCAATGACAGCTATAAGCGCTGCAATATTTTTAGTTTCAGCTGAATGGAATTTAATGACAGTTCAAATATTAAGCCAAACAGATTCTGGAAGATTGTCTGAAGCGTGTGCATTTTCAGTTGTATTGATTTTAATTATACTAAGTTTTGTTTTTATTTTGAAATTATTATTGAAAAATAAAATATCTTTAGTTAATAATAATTTTGCTTCTGAATAGAGGTGTAGTAATGAGTTTAGAATTAAAAAATATATATAAAGTATTTAAAAGCGGAAATATAGAAACTATAGCAGTAAAGAATTTCTCTTTAAATATAGAAAATGGTCAATTAGTAACTTTTTTAGGTCCCTCAGGCTGTGGGAAAACTACAACATTAAGAATAATTGCAGGTTTTGAAACACCTACAAATGGTGAAATAATATTAGATGGAGAGAATATTACTAATACTCCACCTAATAAAAGAGATATTTCAATGATGTTTCAAAGTTATGCATTATTTCCACATATGACAATTAAAGAAAATATTGAATTTGGTTTAAAATTAAAAAATTTAGCAAAAAAGGAAATACACGAAAAAACAAAAAAAATAATTTTATTAACAGGATTAGAAGGGTTAGAAAATAGAAGGCCTGATCAAATATCTGGAGGTCAACAACAAAGAGTAGCTTTAGCTAGGAGTTTAGTTATGGAACCTAAAGTGTTATTGTTTGATGAACCATTATCCAACTTAGATGCAAAATTAAGGGAATCTATGAGAATTGAGATTAGAAGAATTCAAAAAGAATTAAATATTACAAGTATTTATGTCACACATGATCAAATAGAAGCTATGAGTATTTCAGATATAATTGTTATTATGAACAAAGGTGAAATAATGCAAATTGGATCTCCTTTTGAAATATACGCAAAACCTAAAAATAAGTTTGTTGCAGATTTTATTGGAAAGGTAAATTTTATTGAGGGAAGAATTATAGCAATAGATGGAGAAGATATAATCATATATAATGAAGACCTTGATAAAAAATTTTATGGTGTAAGTAATTTAAATTTTAATATCAATGAAGAGGTATTAATTGTTATTAGACCTGAATCAATAGATTTCTCAGAAAAAGAGAATGTAATTTCTGGGATTATTGAAAAACCTGTTTTTTTAGGATCACATGTGGAATATAATATTAAGTTAGAAAATAATCAAGTTATTAATGGAGTGTTATATAATCCAATCGAAAATAAAATTCCATTACAGAATGAAAAAATGAAATTCTTTTTTAGTAAAAAAGCTTCTTGGATTATAAAAAGAGAAGTTTAAATTAAATATGGGGGTGTTATTATGAAAAGGTTATTATTCGTATTGGCATTGTTAATGGTAGGTATTTTAGCATTTTCGGCTGGAGAGGTAGTAAAAGCATATACGACTTTAGAGGAACCTCTTGCTAAAGAATTATTCGATAAATTTGAAGAAGAAACCGGAATTAAAGTAGAATGGGTTAGATTATCAACAGGTGAAACAGTAGCTAGATTAGAAGCAGAAAGAGAAAATCCTCAAGCATCTATATGGGTAGGTGGCGTTGGATTGGGACACGTGGAAGCAAAACAAAAAGGATTAACTACACCTTATAAATCACCTTTAGCACAATATACGCCTGCACAATTTAGAGATCCTGAAAATTATTGGATAGGTTTATATATTGGTGTATTAGCTTTTGCAACAAATGAAGAAAGAGCAAAGGAATTAGGTTTAGAAGCACCAAAAGGATGGTTTGACATTATTGATTCTAAATATGAAAAATTAGTTAGAGTTGCAAATCCTAATACTTCTGGTACTGCATATAATGTTATAACAACAGTATTACACATGTTTCATGAAGATGAAGAATTAACTTTTATGTTTTTACATCAATTAGATGATAGTATTGACCAATATACAAAATCTGGTTCAGCTGGTGGAAAACAAGCTGCTATAGGGGAAATCCCATTTGCTATTGGATATGCACATGATTTATTTAAATTAATAGCAAATGGAGCACCATTGAAAGTTACAGTTCCTATGGAAGGGACAGGTTTTGAATTAGCTTCAATGTCATTAATTAAGAATGGTCCAAATCCAGTTAATGCGAAGAAGTTGTATAACTGGATGTTAGGGAAAGAGCCTCAAGCAATGATAGCTGAATGGTTTGTTTTACCTGTTTCAAAAATAGCTCCTAAAGATAAAGCTCCGTTAAATATTGATGAATTAAGAATTGTAAATCAAGATTTTGTTTGGGATGCAGCAAATAGAGAAAGATTAGTTGAAAGATGGAATAAAGAAATTGGTGCAAAATAATATTGTTAAAAATATGGCGGCATAATGCCGCCTATTAAAATACAAACAGGAGTTGAATTATATGTTTACAAAAAAAAAGATTTTGTACTTTTTAATTTTGATGATTTTTATAATAGGACTTGATTTTTGGGTTTTTTCTAGTATAAAAGATTCATTTAATAAAGTTTTAAATGATAATCTTTTAAAAACAAGTCAGATATTATCTAAATCTATTTCCTTAATTAAAAATAATTATAATTCATGGATAGAAAAAACAGAAAATGAAAATGACAATTTAAGAATAATATATATAAATGGACTTCCTGATTTTTTTGATACTAAGGATTATTATGTTAATAAAGAATTTTATGACTTTTATAAAGGAAATTTAAAATCAGAAGATTTTAAAAAAGGTATAGAAAGTGCAGAATATAGTGAAGTTTATTTTTCCAAAATGGATTATGAATTAAATAATTCAAAATATAGAATTATTTTTTCACCTGTTTTAAATGATGAATATGATGTACTTGGAATAGCGATTATTTTTTTTCAAATGGATGAATATATGAAGTTTTATAAATTAATGAATATCTTCATGTATTCAATTATAATCATTTTTATATTGATATATGGAATTATAAACTTTACCAGAGACCCTGTAATGAGTTTTATCATTTTAATAATATTTTCTATAGTTGCAGTTTTTACAGCTTATCCATTGTTTGAAGCTTTTAGACTAACATTTATTAAAAATGGTGAATATTCTCTTGAAATTTGGAAGAAAATTTTTACAACTAAACAATATTTAAGTGCATTTTGGGGAAGTATTAAATTGGGGATTTCAACTGCAACATTATCTACTATGGTTGGTTTTTTATTTGCATTTGTACTTACGAGAACATCTATCAAAGGGAAAAAATTTTTTAGTACTATGGCTACATTACCTGTTATTTCACCACCATTTTCTCTCACATTATCGATTTTATTACTATTTGGAAATAATGGGTTAATTACAAAAAAAATATTTGGATTAGAACATTTTAGTATATATGGGTTAACAGGATTAACATTGGTACAAACAATGGGGATGTTTCCAATTGCTTATTTAACTATGGTTGGTATTTTACATTCTATAGATTCAACTTTAGAAGATGCTGCTTTAGATCTTAATGCTTCTAAATTAAAAACTTTTTTAACAGTTACATTGCCACTTTCCTTGCCAGGTATTTTAAGTGCTTGGTTATTGGTGTTTACAAACTCGTTAGCCGATTTTGCAAATCCTTTAATACTATCAGGAAATTATAGAGTTTTATCTGTTGAAGCATATTTAGAAGTTACAGGTATGAATAGGCTTGGGAACGGTGCAGCTCTTTCAATATTATTATTATTACCAACTATAACAGCATTTTTGGTTCAAAGATTTTGGGTTTCACGAAAATCTTTTGTTACTGTAACAGGAAAACCTTCACCTAGAATTACAGAACTTGTATCAAAACCATTGAAAATAACTTTGATTACATTAATGGTGTTTATAATAGTGTTTTTAATATCTTTATACGGTACAATTGTTGCTGGTTGTTTTGTTAAAAATTGGGGAATTGATTACACATTTACCTTAGAAAATATTAAAGAAGCTCTTCAAAGAGGGAAAGATGCAATTACTGATACTGTTACTCTAGCTACTGCAGCAACTCCAATAGCAGGCATATTAGCTATGATGACAGCATTAATATTAGTAAGAAAGAAATTTATTGGAAAAAGAATATTTGAAATATTAATAATGGCACCATTTGCAATTCCAGGTACTCTAATTGGTATTAGCTATATTTTAGCCTTTAATAAAGCACCATTAATACTTGTAGGTACTGGAACAATAATAGTCATTAATTATGTTATTAGAGAATTGCCAGTTGGGGTTGAAGGCGGTGTAGCGGCTTTAAGACAAGTTGACCCTTCTATTGAAGAAGCTGCACAAGATTTAGGAGCAGATGTGCCAACAGTGTTTAAAACCATTGTATTACCTTTATTAAGACCAGCCTTTATTTCAAGTTTATCCTATACTTTTGTTAGATCTATGACAGCTGTAAGTGCTGTTATATTCTTAATATCAGCAAAGTGGTATCACATAACAGTTTTAATTTATAATTTCTCAGAAAACTTAAGATTTGGTTTAGCAAGCGTTTTAGCTACAACATTAATAATAATAGTTCTTTTAGCTTTTGGAGTAATGAGATTGTTAGTTAGGGAAAGCGAAACATTAGAAAAATCAGTTTCTCAATGAGGGGTGGATGTAAATGACTAAAAAACAAGTATCTTTACGACTAGAAAATGTTACAAAAATATTTTTAGATAAAAAATATAATACAGAGGTTATTGCTGTAAATAATTCAAATTTTGAGATAAAACCTGGAGAGTTAGTTACCCTATTAGGACCTTCAGGATGTGGAAAAACAACCACTTTAAGAATGGTTGCAGGATTTGAAATGCCAACAAAAGGTAAAATATATATTGGAAATAGGGATATAACTTTTTTACCTCCTAATAAAAGAGATACTGCAACTGTTTTTCAAAGTTATGGTTTATTTCCACATATGACAGTATTTGATAATGTTGCGTATGGCCTTAAATTAAGAAAATTATCTAAAAAAGAAATAAGCGAAAGAGTATTAAATACATTAGATATGGTTGGATTAAAAGATTTAGCTAATAGAGCACCTTCAAGATTATCAGGAGGTCAACAACAAAGAGTTGCACTTGCAAGATCTATTATTGTGGAACCTTCGATATTATTATTAGATGAACCATTATCAAATTTAGATGCTCTATTACGAGAGCAAATGAGAATAGAAATTAGAAGAATTCAAAAATCATTAGGAATAACTGCTATATATGTAACTCATGATAGAGTAGAAGCTATGAGTTTATCTGATAGAATAATTGTAATGAAAGATGGAAGAATTATCCAAATTGGAACGCCTAACGAAATATATGAAAATCCAAATTCTAAATTTGTTGCAGGTTTTGTTGGAAAGGTTGCTTTTTTTGATGTTGAAGTAAAAGATATATTAGAGGGCAAATGTATTGTTGATTTTTTAGGAAAAACTTTAAATATTACTAAATATGAACCTGATGTAAAAATAGGAAAGGGTAATGTTTTAATGGCAAGACCGGAATCATTAATACTAAAAGATAAAAATGAAGGTTTAATAAATGGAAAAGTAAAAATAAATGTTTATCTAGGAAATAGTGTAGAATCTTTTATAGAAACAAATTTTGGGGAAATTATGGTTCAAATAGATAATCCTTCATTAAAAAAAATTTATCCTGAAGGTAATGAAATATCTATTGACGTAGTACCAGAATTATGTAAAATATTAAAAAATGATAATTAAAAATTTTTTATACCTATTTTTTATTATTAAACATTTATTAAGGGTGTTAGTTTAACTAACGCCCTTTATATTTTAAAATGGAATTGTAGAAAATTTATTTCCATTATAGAAAATTTTGTATGATATAACTTTATAATATTTTTCAAATTTAATTGCAACACCTTCAATTGTAATTTTTTGTTTTGGAGATAAGACGCCAGTATGCCTAGAATTAAGCATTGTTTTATAAATGTTATTAAATCCATCTTTGATATATATATAAAATAGATATTTAGAATTATTTACTTTTTCAATTTTTTCTATTATTCCTGTTATTATATCAAGTTTTTTGTTTTTTGTGGAATTTTCAATATTTTTCATTATGCTCACCTCACTATTTATATTATTTATACAAATAATATAACGAATTACTTAAAAAAAACTTAGAATATACTTAAAATATACTTAGAAAATATAAATATTTTATGTGATTTTGATCACGTTTATTATTATGTTCAAAAGGTAAAATATTTATAAAAAGAAAACATGAGGTGATTTTATGAAAAGAAAAATAACTTTAAAAATAGTTTTTATGCAAATAGTAGAAATTTTATTTCTTATTTTGTTTTTTACCCTTTTAAAAAATCATATTTTAGTAAAATGGATTTTTATATTTATTGCAGGACTATTACTTTCGACTATTGTTGGGAGATTTTATTGTGGTTGGGTATGCCCAATGAATACAATATTTAAACCATTAGCTTTTATCTATCAGAAATTAAAAATAAAAAGATTTAAAACGCCAAAATTTTTAAAATCAATATTCATAAGATATATTTTATTATTTTTATTTATAGCGTTATTTATAACAACTAAAGTACTGAAAATAAATATAAATATTTTATTGTATATTGTTGGTATTTCAACTTTGGTTACATTGTTTTTTGAAGAAGAATTATGGCATAAATATCTGTGTCCATATGGTACAATACTTCATTTAACTTCTAAAAATCCTTTAATAAAATTAACTATAAATGAAGATAAATGTATAGGATGTGGGTTGTGTCAACAAGTATGTCCAACAAATACAATAATTACACTTGATAATAATAAAAGAAAGATTATAAATCAAGAATGTTTAATGTGTTTTGAATGTCAAAGAATATGTCCAGTAAATGCAATATCATTAAAAATAACGCCTTGACTTTGATCAAGGCGTTATAAAAAATATTAATTTTCTTTTATTCGCTTTGCCATTTCTTTAGCTAATTGTCTTAATTTCTCATAATGTTCTTCGTGTGCAGAGAATTGGACCTCAACAGGTTCACAAACTAATTCCCAATTATTCTTTTTAATATATTCTAATATACCCTTTACTCCTCCACCGCTCCAACCATATGTTCCAAAAACTCCAAAAACTCTATTTTTAATACCTTTATGTTCTAAATTTATTAAAAGATTTTCCATTCTTGGAAAAATTCCATTATTATATGTATTAGTCCCAAATAGGACACCTTTAAATCTCCATATTTCATTAATAATAAAAGATTCATGTACTTCTGAAGAATTCATAACTCTAATATTTTTAATTCCTTCATCAGCTAAACATCTTGCAATAAAATCAGCCATTTTCTCAGTATTTCCATACATTGATCCATATGCAATAACTACACCTTCTTCAGTTTCATATTTGCTCCATTTATCATATAATGAAATTATTCTTCCAGGATTCGTTCTCCACACAGGACCATGAGTAGAGGCAATTATTTTTATATCCAATCCAGATAATTTTTTCATTGCTCTTTGAACCATTGGTCCAAATTTACCTACAATATTAGAATAATATCTTCTTATTTCATTTTCATAATACTCTATATCAACTTCATCATCAAATACACCACCATCTAAAGTTCCAAAACCTCCAAAAGCGTCACCAGCAAATAAGATTTTTTCAGTTTCATCATAAGTCATCATTGTTTCTGGCCAATGCACCATAGGAGTTAAGTAAAATTTTAATTTATGTTTACCAAGATCTATTTCGTCTCCATCTTTTATTTCATATAAATTTGATTCAATACCATATAATGCTTTTAGAAATTCAAAAGTCTTTTTATTACCAACAATTTTTACGTTAGGATAAGCTTTTAAAATATCAGATATTGAGCCTGAATGATCAGGTTCCATATGGTTGATAATTAAATAATCCAACTTTTTACCATTTAAAATATTATTTAATTTTTCCAAAAAAATATGAGTTTTTGTAGTTTTTACAGTGTCAAATAAAGCTGTTTTTTCATCATCAATAATATAAGAATTATACGTTACACCTTTTGGTAACGGCCACATATTTTCAAATAAATGAGTGTCCCTATCATTTACTCCAATATAATATACAGTATCAGTAATATTTAATACATTGTCCATTTTAATCCCTCCTATTTGAAATAATTTCATTATTAAAATTATAGCATCAAAATTAAATAATAAAATTAAATAATTGTAAAGTTTGATTGTAAAAAAAATCACTCAATATTCTTATATATTTTTAAGCTAAAGTAAAAATAATATTAATTTTTTATTTTATTAAATCGTAATTTTATTGTAAGGTTATAAAAATATGATATAATATAATTAATATTAAATTATAGGTGATATTATGGACACTAGGAAAATTTTAAAAAATATATTTAATTCAAATATTGATGAATTAAAATTCAATAATAAATTAAAAAAAGTCCATTCTCTACCTAAAGAGAAAATTAAATATTTTGCAGATAATAATAAATGTGAATACTATTGTACAAGCGATGGGAAAATATATATTAAAGATAGAAATGAATTATATCTATATAATGATTTTCATATTGATACCATAGACAATATTGATAAAATAATTCAAGAAAGAAAAAAAAATTTATTTAATAAAGATTATTAGATTTCTATAATCGTGAAAAATAATAACCTTAAAAAATCATTGAATATTATATTTTGATAATTCTTTAATAATTAAATTATAGTCAAAAAAATCTATCCATATTCCATGTTTTCTTTTTATTTTTAGTTTTCTTTGTATAGGAACTAATATTTTATGGTAAATTTTCTGAACATGAATCTTTTTTACTTGTAATTTTATTCCTAAAGGTAAAATCCCTATAGATACATCAATATTTAACACATTAAATATACTATCTAAAAATGCTTGATATAAATTTATATTCTCAAATTCCCCAATACTAACCTTTAAGTTATTTATCCAATAAATTTTTATATTTGATAAAGTATCAAAAAAAATATTTTCCTCTATACTCTTCGAATATATTATATTTAATATGTCTTCAAAATTATGCTTTCCTATAAATTTAGAAAAATATTTAAATTCATTACTTCTTGCTGTCCTTAACATCAAAGTATCAGTATATAATGCAATTGAAAATGACATGAGTATTTTTTCATCAAGATCAATTAAATTCTGGATTGATAAATCGTATAAATTAATAACATTTGCACTCATAGGATTAATATAATACATATAAGCATTTTTAACAAATGACTTTTCCGCATTTGGATGATGATCAAAAACAATATATTTTTTATTATTTAAACTCAAAAAATTTATATCCTCGGTATTCGAGGTATCATATATAAAATAATAATCATAATAATCAAAATTTATTATATTATTTTTATTTAGCTGTAAATACTCAATTACACCTTCTGCGCTTCTTAATTCAGGGGTAGGTATATAATAATCACCGCCAAATATATTTATTCCCCAATATACAGAAGCAATCCCATCACAATCTGAATGGTAATGTGTTGTGTGTAATATCCTTTTATCTTTAATAAAATTTGATATTTTTTTTATATTCATAATATCTCCCCTTTATATCATACCATGATATAATAGAAATAAATAAAATAAATTCTGAACAGAGGTGTATCATGGAAAAAAAATTAAAGAGAAATTATGATAAATTAGCTATACATTATGCTGAAGATGTTGATACAAAATCCTTTAATGCATATTATGAACGTCCTTCAATGATAAAAATTATTGATAATGTTAAAGGTTTAAAAGTTTTGGATGCTGGTTGTGGAGCGGGATTTTATACTGAATGGTTGATAAATAATAGCGCAAAAGAAATTGTAGGTATTGATTTCTCAAGTAAAATGGTAGAATATGCAAAAACAAGAATAGAAAATAAAGGAAAAATTATAGAAGCTAATTTAAATAAAAAATTACCTTTTGAAGATAATTACTTTGATATGATAATTTCATCTTTAACATTACATTATGTAAAAGATCTAAATTTTACATTAAATGAATTCCGTAGAATATTAAAAAATAATGGAAAATTAATATTTTCAATTCATCATCCAATTATGACATATTTGTATTTTAGTTTAGATAATTATTTTGAAGAAGTGCTATTGGAAGATAAAATAAATAAAGTACCTGTATATTATTATCATAGATCTTTAAATGACATTTTTGCTGCTTTATATAAAAATAATTTTATCATTGAAAGAGTGGTAGAACCAAAACCAATAAAAAAGTTCAAAGAACAAGATGAAAAAAACTATAAAAAGTTATTAAAAAAACCTCATTTTATAATTTTTAAAACTATACAACTAAAATAAACTTAGCTTGAAAAAACTAAGTTTACTTTAGTTTCCAAAAAATAGTATTGTTCTTTATAATTGTTTCAATCTTTTTTTCATCATGCAAATAACTTAAAAAAGCCATTATTGTAGTGTTATATAAATAATATAAAGTTGCATTGGTTATATTTAATGAATAAGAATAAAGCAAATATGAAATGATTTTTTCCGAACTTTTTTCTGAAATTAAAAAATCAAGAATTTTGTTTTCTATTTCTTCGATTCTCATAAAATTCAAAGTTGCTAATTCTTTTATATTGGTTATTAATTCACTATGTGAGGGTAAGTAGTAACTATAATTACTGTCTTTTAGTTTTAATAATGTTTGCTTAGTATTTTTAATATTTACATTTACAGGAATTTTATGTTTTTCTAATAATTTTTCTGAAATTAATGAATCGCCACAAAAAAGAATATTTTCAAATAACACACCTTTTTGAAATTCAGTATGTCCATCTAAAGAGATCAAATCTATTTTGTTACGTTCTATAAATAGAGATGAATTCTCTTTTTCTATAATATCAGTAACTTTAGATGGTTTGGCAAGTAGAAATTTATTTCTTAAATCTTTAAACGGATACGCTCCAGAATAAATAAAATAGGGTAAATATAAAGGTGCTTCCAACATACTCATTTCTTCTCTCAAAGCAAAAATTCTAACTTCTGGTATATGTTTTTGAATAAAATGATTACCTCCAATATGGTCAGCATGCATATGTGTATTTATTATATATCTTATTGTATAGCCATTTTCTTTTAATGTTTTTATTATTCTTCTCCCTTTTGAATCGTCACTTCCGCTATCTACAATTAACACATCATTAGATTCATTGATTTTTATAATTCCAATATTGGTAGTATCTTCAATATATAAAACATTATCAGTAATTCTATGTAATCTCATAATATACCCCTTTCATAAGTAATAAATATTTATACTATCGATATTTGTAAAAATGTTAGATTCAAATAATTCAACCCTTTTTTAATATTAATGTTGTAAAATTAGTTAAAATATTTATTATGTTTTATATTATATCATATTAGTATTTGCATGAGATTAAATTTTTATATTACATATTATTATAAAAAATAATCGATATATAAAAATTGTAAATGGTAAAATAAGAAAGCGGCTTGACCCCTAAAAAATAGACAAAAAATAAGAAAAACTCATTTTTTTACAGAAACAAAAAAAATCAGAAAAATCATAAGAAGAAATAAAATCATTAAAAAGATTAAAAACATAATCTGGAGTAAGATACTTTAAAGAACCATGAGGTCTAAGGTGATTATAAAAATAAATATAGGAAATATAATAATTATAAACATCATTGATATCGTTAAAAGTAATATATTCAACAAATTCTCTTTGAACAGAAGAATGAAATGATTCAATAAAAGCTTGAGAATTGGGGTTATTTTTGTATCCAAATTCATGAATAATATTAAGTTCATTCATAAATATATCAGTAATGTTAGCTTTGAATTGAGGGCCATTATCAGTTCTAATAATCAAATTTTTGGGAGTAGCATTTCTAAATTTAATAGCTTGTTTAACAGTATTGATAAAATCTTTAGCTTTAATAGAGTTTCCAATATAAACACCAACAATTGATCTATCAAAAGCGTCAATAATACTTAGAATACCAACAAAACCATTAGCCTTAGTAAAAACAAATTTAATATCAGCTTCCCAATATTGATTAGGACTTGAAATATCATGATTTCTAGGTCTTTTTCTAGGATGTTTTGAATGACGATGATAATTTCGAGTTAAATTAAGTTCCTTTCTTAATCTATAAATTTTTTTGTGATTAATAATAATACCGTATTTTTGTTTAAAAACTATAGAAAGCTTCTTTGATCCCAGAGTTTTGTAAAAAAACTCTGGGTTAGAAGGATCGTCAATTAATAACAAATCAATAAGCAATCTTTTAATATGTTCATCATAAACTTTTTCACCATTAGTATTCAAGGAATAACCTTTAAAATATGATCTTTTTGATAATTTGGAATTATTATTAACAATAAAAAATAATTTGAATTTAGAATAAAAAGTAGAACGTTTA